>CAYXPO010000692.1:0-3050 GCA_964466925.1 uncultured Nitrospirales bacterium | reverse complement strand
CGACCATCCGAGCAATTCAAAATGATGATGCAGCGGGGCCATGCGGAACACCCGCTTTCCGGTAAGTTTATACGAGGCGATTTGGATGACCACGCTTCCGACTTCAATCACAAACAGGCCGGCCACGAGCGGCAGCAGCAATTCCTGTTTGGTCAGGAGGGCCATGGCGCCTATCGCGCCGCCCAAGGCCAGGGAACCGGTGTCGCCCATGAACACCTCGGCGGGATGCGCGTTAAACCAGAGGAAGCCCAGGCCGGTGCCCAGCAGGGCCGTGCCGAACACAAACAATTCGCTGGCTTCAGGAACGTAGGTGAGGTAAAGGTATTGTGACCAGTCGGCGCGGCTGACGACATAGGCAATGCCCGCATAGGTCAGGATTGAGGCGATGGAGGCCCCCGCGGCAAGCCCGTCCAAGCCGTCGGTGATATTCACGGCATTTGAAATGGCGGTCATGAGGAAAATAACGAAAAGGACATAGAACACCCCCCCCAATGGGATAAACATGTCCTTGAAGCCAGGAATGCCGACCTTGGTGTGGAGGTTGGGAACGCTTTTCGCCAGAGCGCCGGGCAGGGCGGATTCGAGCAACAGGCGGTCCAAGCGCACCACCTCCATGTCATTCATCGCGGAGGGATTTTTTTTCAGCAATTCCCGGGCTTCCGGCGCCAAGGCATCGGGCGGCCAAAAACGCGCATCATACAGTTTTCGTTCGCCGAGGATGTGGTTGATCCCTTGGAGCAAGTCGCGCCGGGCTTCGGGGGGATGAATGTCGGAGGCGGCGATGGTTTTGGCGGCTTCTTGCGCCTTTTTTTCGAGATTGCCCCATAGCGCGCCCGGGGCGGAATTCCGGGGAGAAGCTTCCACGTTCACGAGCATTTGGGCGAGTTTTTGCCAATCCACGATGTCGCGTGGATACACATAGGTGGCGCTGACCGTAATGGGGTTGTAGACAAGGTACAGGCCGAGAAACAGTCCGCACAGAATCTGTCCGGCGAATTTGGCGCGGGCGCTGAGGCCCATGTTGTGTTTGCGGCGCAGTTTGATGAAGTCGTCCATGAAGCCCACGGCGCCCAACAACAGGAGCACGCCGGCACAGATGAGCAGGAGCCGGTTGCTGAGCTTTCCCCACAGCGCCAAAGCCAGCAGTGTGCTGAGAATGATCATCGTGCCGCCCATGGTGGGCGTGCCAGCCTTGCCTTTGTGCAATTGATGCAGGTCTTCCACGTGTTCTTTGCGGATATATTGGCCGACCTTCAGGGCGCGCAGCCGCTCGATCAGCCACGGGCCCACCAGCAGGCAGAAAATGAACCCGGTGATCGCCGCGCCGCCCGCGCGCACGGTATGATAACTGAAAACGTTCATGGCGCCGATGTAGGGTTTCAGCAGAAGCGCCAAATAGTACAACATACCTTTCCTTTATGCCTTTATAAACGGCCTAATGCCGTGATGTTCGGGTTCGGGTTCTCCATAGAGGGCGCGCAAAGGGGGAAGGATATTCTCCATGCGTGTTCCGCGGGAACCTTTGATCAGCAGGGAGTCTCCGGGCCGCGCCACGGAATGGACGGCCTGTGCAATCGCCGCATGGTCCTGTACGGCGTTGGCATGGGGGACTCCCGCCGCCAAGGCGCCTTCGATCATATCATGCGCATGAGCGCCCAATGCAAAAAGCCGGGAAATTCCGCAACGCCCCGCGATTTCGCCGATTTCACGATGCAACTGCGGCGCATCCGGCCCCAGTTCCAGCATGTCGCCCAGTGCGGCCAGGCGCGCCCCTTTACCCGGGCGCGCGGCCAGCGCCTCCAAGGCGGCTTTCATACTCGCCGGATTGGCGTTATAACTGTCGTCCAATACCTCCAGCGGACCAATACGGCCTATGCGGAAGCGTGCGGCCTGTGCCAATGCGGTCCGCAACGGTGTTTCAAATTCCGTCACGCCATGCCGCAGCCCCGCGGCGATGGCCAGCAAGACATTGGTGATTTGCGCGGGGACGGCGAGTGGAAGCCGCAATGGGCCGATGGGGCGGATATCCAACACCATTTCACCGGAAGGGTCCCAGTTCCATCGTTGCACCACCACGTCTCCGGCATGGCCAAAGTAGCATTTGTTTCCGTGGAAGCGTTCACCGATTTGCGCGCACCATTCATTGTCCGTATTCACGTAGAAGAAACCATCCGGGGGCAGGGCCTCCATGATTTCGGCTTTGGCGGCGGCGACGTTTTCCACGGTTCCAAAACCTTCGAGGTGGGCGGGGGCCACCAGGGTAATCGCGGATTCCGTGGGCCGGGCGAGCGCGCACAACCGCGCGATTTCACCGGCATGATTCGCGCCCATCTCAATGACGGCCCGGCCGGTATCCGCCGCCAATTGCAGCAGGGACAGCGGACAGCCGATTTCGTTGTTTAGGTTTCCCCGGGTTTTGACCACCCGGTATTTTGTTTCCAGAACCGCCGCCATGCAGTCTTTTGCGGTGGTCTTTCCGCAGGAACCCGTAATGGCGATGACCGGAATGTTAAATTGATTGCGGTGGTGCGCGGCAAAGCGCTGCAATGCTTCCAGCGGGTTCTCCACCACAATGCAGGGTTTGTCATCCAGGGAAACTTGAGCGACCGCCGCGGACGCGCCCTTGGCGAAGGCTTCGGGCACAAAGCGGTTGCCGTCGAAATTTTCACCGGATAGGGCAAAAAAGACCTGGCCGGGCCGCAGGGTGCGGGTATCGGTGGACACGCCGGAGCATTCCGCCTCCCGCGCGGGGGGGGCGGCGTTCACAATGCGGGCCACTTCCGAAGCGGTATAATGCCACGCCATGGTCAACGCGCCTCCAGGGCCGCGCGGGCCATTTCACGATCATCGAAGTGAATGCGGGTGGTTCCGATAATCTGGTAGTCTTCGTGCCCTTTTCCTGCAATCATGACCAGATCGCCGCCGCGCGCCATGCGGATGGCCGTTTCGATGGCTTCCTTTCGATTCTCCATCACCTGATAGTCATCGCCTTTGCGTTTTCCTTCCCGCTGCAATCCCACTTCAATGTCGAGCAGGATGCGGTGCGGGTC
>CAYXPO010000691.1:0-3050 GCA_964466925.1 uncultured Nitrospirales bacterium | reverse complement strand
TACCAGCCGTCCGCTATCCGCCGCCAGCCAGCGCACGGTTCGCAAAGAGAACAAGGCACGGATAGACAGGATGTACGCGGATAAGAAAGGGTCCGTGGAACGCGGAATACCGGAGGATCTCACACAGCGCCACAAAGCCGCAGAGGTCCGTGGCTCCGGAATATGTTCTGATATCTTCATCAGTGTTTATCGGTGTTCATCGGTGGTTCCTTCTCTTGCGATAAAATATCCATGTAATCCGTGTTCTTTTCTTCAAAAATTGCTCCTTTTTATCCCTTCTCCGCGCCGTCTCCGCGTGCATGGCGTCTTTGCGTTAACTCTTTCTACTGTGTTCCGCGTTCCGCGTTTCACTCCTGCTCCCCGCCTTGATCAAAGCCGTTTCGGGGCTCTGCCGGCTGGTGCGCATTCGTGCGGCCCTCTGGAGTGAAGTAAAGGAGCCGGATACGGAGTATCATGGCGGTTCAGGCCGCATACGCGCGATGAGGCGCGTTTTATGCGGAGAATAGCCGCATGATTTCATCTTGTTCCCACGTTGTACGTGTATGATTTCTTGGGAACGCACTTGCGCGAAAAACCGTGCCTTGAACCGGGGCACGCTAGTATTTCCGTGCTATTTCGCGTAGGCGCGGATTACCTTCCTCAAGGCCTCGCCAATCTGATGCGCGTCGCTTTCCGTAAACGTCGGATAGGCAAAACAGGTGAAGGTGTGGCTTTGATGCCAGATGGCGTTCGGCACTTCCACCTTGGCGTACTCCACACTCTCCGGCGTGGTGTATTCCTTCGACGTGAACGGGAACCCGGAATCGCCAAAGCCGTGCCGTTCGATAAAGGCGCGTTCGGTGTGGCATTGCGGCCAGAACACCCGCCACGCCGGGGCGCCTTCCGCGCCCGCCGCCGCCACAAACTGGTTGATGTCGCACCGCATGTTTTCGATATCGAGCGAAAACGCCATGACGTACCAGCCGTTGCGCCGCTCCGGGGTATCCACGGGCCGGAACTTCACCAGCGGCTCGTCCTTCAACGCATCGAGAATGATCTGGGCGTTCCTCCGCCGCGCGGGCATGTTCCAGGAATCCATCCGCTCCAGTTCCGCGAGGCCGATGGCGGACTGCATCTCGGTCATGCGGTAATTCCAGCCGATGCGGTTGTGGATGTACGGCAGTTTCTGCTCCAGCTCCAACAGGTTCATGCGCGCCTTCACGTCGTAGCCATGATCGCGGAAACTGCGCGCTTCCCAGGCGAGGTCTTCGTCGTCGGTGGTGACCATGCCGCCTTCCCCGCCCGTGGTGAAGGTCTTGTTCTGGCAGAAACTGCACCCGGCCATTTTGCCGAGCGTGCCGGTTTTCTTCCCCTTGAACTCGCCGCCGAACGCCTCCGCGTTGTCTTCGATCACGAGCAGGTTGTGTTTCGTGGCGAAGGCCCGGATTTTATCCATGTCGCACACATTGCCGTAAAGATGCACCGGCATGATGGCCTTGGTGCGCTCCGTCACCAGTTTTTCGGCGGAGTCCACGCTGATGCAGTGGTCCTCGAGGTTCACATCGGCGAAACGCGGGATGGCCCCCGCCTGCACAATGGAAAAACTGCTTGCAATGAAGGTGTAGCTCGGCACGATGACTTCATCGCCGGGGCCAATCCCCAGCGCGGCAAGGGCGACGTGCAGCGCGGCGGTGCCGGTGGCCACGCTGATCGCATAGTTGCTGCCCTGCCATTCCGCGAACTTTTTCTCGAACTGCATCCCCTTCGGGCCGGTCCAGTAATTCACCTTGCCGGAGCGAAGCACTTCTTCCACCGCCTTGATGGCTTTTTCGTCAAACTTGGGCCAGCCCGTCAAGCTGTTGGTTACCGCCTTGGGTCCGCCTTCAATTGCCAGTTTGTCCGCCATGACCTGTCTCCTTGTTTATGTGGCCAAACGCAGGGCCGCCTGCAATTCCCGATGCCCGCGCACATTTTCCGCGCGGTCCGTCCGCACTTCAATCAACGCGGAACGCCCCGACGCGAGCGCCCGCGCGTAGTCTTGCGCAAAAAGCGGCGGAGAGTCCGGGCAGGCATACGATAGCCCAAACATCCGCGCCGCGGCCTCAAAACCCAATCCATGCGGGGCGCCGAAGCACCGCTCGAACGTCTCCGGATACTCCGCCACCGGCAGAAACGAAAAAATGCCTCCGCCGTTATTGTTGATAACCACAAGGATCACCGGGGCGCCGCTCGCGCGCAAAAGCGGCAAGGAATTCAGATCGTGCAGCGCGGCCAAATCCCCGATCACAGCGGTCACCGGCGCCTTCAATCCATTGGCATAACCCGCCGCCGTGGCGATGTTGCCGTCAATGCCGCTCGCGCCCCGGTTCGCCGCCACCAGCCCCTCCGGACCGTCCGCCGCGCCGTACATGTCCATGTCGCGGATGGGCATGCTGTTGCCGAGAAACAGCACGCTCCCCGCCGGACGCTGCCGGGAGACCATCCGCGCCACCGCAATTTCGGAGAGCGCCGGCGCATCCTTCAACCATGCGTCTATCTGTTGGGACAGCCGCCGGGAGTATTCGGAAAAATCCCGGCCCCACGGCGGGCCGCCAATATCGCGAATGGACGGCGTGAGCCATTTGCAGAACCCCGATACGCCCATCTCCACCCGGTGCGTCACTTGGTGAAACGGGTCCTGCCGGAATGGATGCGGAGTCACCACCATGTATTCCGGGCGCACCCGGGCCAGATGTTCCTGCAGCCGCTTTGACGTAATGGCTCCGCCCAGATGCAGCACAAATTCCGGCGTGCATTCCGTTTGAAAGGTTTCCGAACGGAGCAGTTGATCGTAGTGCGGCACAAAGGGCGCGTCCGCCGCGTTCAGGCGCAATCCGGAGCACACGTCCGGAAACACGGGCCATTGCAGATTTTCCGCCAGCAGCCGCGCGGCGGCGGCCTCTTTTTCCGTGCGCAGCCGCCCCACCACCAGCAAACCGCGCTTCACATCATTCAACAAGTTGATCAGCGCGAGATCGTCCTCCGTTTTCAGCCGGATATTGGGAAGACGGTAGTGGGTATGGGGTGTTTCC
>CAYXPO010000690.1:0-3051 GCA_964466925.1 uncultured Nitrospirales bacterium | reverse complement strand
GGCATGGGCGGCGGCACGTTCTATTCCCGGAGCGAACCCAGCCTTTTGGGATATGCCGAGAATACGCCGGAATATAAAACCGCTTTCACCGCCTATGGCCATGCCTTGAACGCGCACCTCATGGAAAAAGGCTGGGCCGGTAAATCGTATACGTATTGGTTCGATGAGCCGGACCCCAAGGACTACGAATTCGTCATGAACGGTTTCCGCAAAATCAAAGAAGCCGCACCCAATGTCGGGCGCATGCTCACCGAACAAGTGGAACCCGCCCTGGTGGGCGGCCCCACCATCTGGTGTCCGTTGACCCCCGAATTCAAGCCCGATCTCGCGAAAGAGCGCCAGGCCGCCGGCGACACATTCTGGTGGTATATCTGCACCGGCCCGAAAGCGCCGTATGTGACGCTGTTTATCGATCATCCCGGCACCGAGTTGCGCGTATGGCTGTGGCAAACCAGGCAGCGGCGCATTCAGGGGATTCTCATTTGGGAAACCAATTATTGGACCAGCAAGGCGGCTTATCCCGACCCGGCGCACCCGCAAAATCCCTATGAAGACCCCATGGGCTGGACGGTGGGGTATGGCACCCCTTCTGGAACCCGGCTGCCTTGGGGGAATGGCGACGGACGCTTCCTGTATCCCCCGGAAGCCGCCGCCGATGGGAATCCGCCTCAGCCGGTGCTTGACCCACCGGTGGACAGCATCCGCATCGAAATGCTCCGGGACGGCATCGAAGACTATGAATACTTCGTGATGCTGGAGAAACTGCTGGCGGAGAAAGCCGCAAAATTGTCCCCGGACGATGCCGCGAAATTTCAGGCGCTGCTGGAGGTTCCCGCCGACGTGACCACGGATTTGACCCATTTCACGACCACGCCCAGCCCGGTGGAAACGCACCGCGCAGCCTTGGCGCAAGCCATTACCCGGCTTCAATCCTTATAGCCATCAGGATTGAACGGGATTTATCCTGTTTCGCTGGCGGAGGCATTCGGCAAGGGCGATGGCGGCGCTCACGGAGACGTTGAGGGTGGTGATGGGGCCTGGGAGCGGGATGCGCAAATGAAGGTCACAGCGATCTCGGGTAAGGCGGCGGAGTCCCTGGCCTTCATTGCCGAGGGCAAGAGCGATACGGCCTGTAAGGCTGGCGTCCCAGAGGGATTGTTCGGCTTCGGCTTCGAGTCCGGCCACCCAGAATCCGGCCTCTTGGAGGGCCTGAATGGCGCGTGCCAGATTGGTCACCTGAATCAGATCAATATGTTCCATGGCGCCGGCGGCGGCTTTGGCGGACGCGGGGGAAATGGGGGCGGCACGGTCTTTTCCGAAGACAATGCCCAAAACCCCGCAAGCCACGGCGGTGCGCACGATGGCCCCGAAATTATGCGGGTCTTCAACACCATCCAGGAGAACCACCATGGCGTCCTGCGGGAGGGGTTTTCCCAGCCACTCCTTCAGGTCCCAGAGGGGAAGGGGGGATGCTTCGAGGATAACCCCTTGGTGCACCGTGTTTCCCGCCATGCGGTCCAGTTCTTCCCGGGAATGTTCCTCGATGGGCACACAGCGGGCGGCTTGGCGGATAGAGTCCACTCCCTTGGCCTCGCGGGCGACGTGCAACCGATGGACAGTCCGTTTACCCGCGCGAAGACATTCCATCACCGGAATGCGGCCCAACACCGTGTCGAATTTGTGGTTCACTGGAGGTTGTGTACTTCCTTCAGTTTCTGGGCGCGCAGGTTGAGGATGTCATTGTTGTTGACGCGCTTGTCCACCGCGCTGGGGTTTTCAGCGATGAGTTCGATAAGGATGTCATAACTGTCCTGAAAACGGTCCATTTTTTCATAGCACCGGGCCAGGCAGTATTTATTGTAATAATAATTGGCGCCGTTAGGATACCGATCGATGGCTTTTTCGAAGATGCCCGCGGCGCGCTCGTACCGGAAGAGGTACATGCAATACCCCCCCAGGCGCGAGAGTCCGGCTTCATCCGAAATGTCGCGCTTTTCGTCTTGACCGGGGACGGATTTGGTAAAGTTTTTTTCCATCCAGTTGACACCGCCGCTGGATAACAGCCAGCCCACAACCACGACAACGAGAACGATAATCGGCCATTTCAGTCCACTGAGATCCATAACACCCTCCTAAATTCCCAGGATTTCCCGGATTTTCCACACGACTTCTGAAAGCACTGGTACCTCCATTAACGATCCAACCACGCCAAGCACCAACAACGCCGCGGCGACGATGATCAGCGTGCCAAGGAGTGATCTTAACTTGATAAACGTGCTGGACCGGGCCTTGCCGTCCAGTTCCTGCGAGCGTTTCATAAAGGCTTCGTGCTTTTGGCGGCAGGCGGGGGAACAAAAACGTCCAGTGGGGCCTTGTTCGACGCAGGTATTGCAGACCGGCTTGCCGCACTGCTTGCAGCGCGCCGTGGCTTCCACCGCCGGATGATTGATGCAACTCGATTTTGTGCCATCCATCATGGGTCACTTCTCCTTCACGTTTCCCAAAAGCATGCATTCCGCTACCCATACTTTATCATATTGCGCAAATTTGTGCATCAAGAAAATCTCCGCTTTATATATCCGCGACTTGGGGGGCGGGTATCGGGCCGCAACTCAGGCTAACCGTTTTTCACCGTTCATTCGTCCCTCCTCCATTCGATCAGTGAAAGCACGGCGTTGCCTTCGTTTTTGAGGTTGAACACTTGAATGATGATGGAACCGTCTTTGCTGGCGGATTTGGGAACGTTGTATTCCAGCCATCGGCCTTCCGTGAAGTTTTCGATGGTTCCCAGGGAAACACCGTCCACCTTGATTTCCTGTTTGCGCCCGCCGAAGAAGCGATCCGGGTCTGTCACATAAAATCGGAGTTTCCCGGTGGCTTTCTTGGGGACTTCGAGGCGAATCCGGAGTTCGGTTTCGTGCGCGCGGCAATGGTAGACAGGCGGCAACCAGTGCGGCCCCCATGCACTTATAAAACCCTGCTCAACGTGTGCGGAAAAGCCTCGGTCCGCGTGGGGTGTTTCATTTCCCTGCACCCCGCATTTCATGGACA
>CAYXPO010000689.1:2610-3051 GCA_964466925.1 uncultured Nitrospirales bacterium | reverse complement strand
GCCTTACGCAAGCCTCCGCAAGTTTTGGGATAGGGGGGTTAACCCACTTGGAAATTAAGACAGTCCTTGTTGAAGCCTTGCATTGCGATCCCGCTAATGCTAGGCGGCACAACAAGAAAAACCTTAGGGCAATAATGGACAGCCTGTCCGAGTTCGGACAGGTCGAGCCGCTGGTAGTCGAAAAGGGAACCGGGCTTGTGATCGGCGGCAATGGCCGGCTGGCCGCCGCCGTGGAGATGGGCCAAAAGGAGGTCCAGGTTGTCGAGGTCGATGTTCACGGGGCCGATGCCACGAGGCTTGGAATTGCCCTGAACCGTACCGGGGAGCTCGCGGAATGGGATGCCCCGCAACTCGCGTCGCTCTTCGCAAGCGTTGGGGAAATCCCCGGCTTGACAGCGGACGACGTAGCCAAAATATGCCAAGTCAACGCCTCTATGGATC
>CAYXPO010000689.1:0-2600 GCA_964466925.1 uncultured Nitrospirales bacterium | reverse complement strand
CCGTGGAGATGGGTCAAAAGGAGATCCAGGTCGTTGAGGTTGACGTTCACGGGGCCGACGCCACGAGGCTCGGGATCGCCCTTAATCGGACAGGGGAGCTTGCCGAGTGGGATGACGACACCCTGGCACAACTTTTGCGCGGGCTAGACGGGGCCACCGTGCCTGGTTTCGACGAGAAGGATATTGCCCGATTATTTTCAAGTGCGGACGAAGCCACAGAGGACTCCTTCAACGCTGCAGAAGAAGCCGAAAAAATACAGATCCCCGAAACGGCCCCCGGCGACATCATCCTCTTGGGGGGACATCGCCTGGTTTGCGGTGACGCAACCAGCCCCAACGACTACCGCCGGCTAATGGACGGGGCGCAGGCGGACCTAGTTTTCACCGACCCGCCGTATAACGTCGACTACGAGGGCGGGACTTCCGAAAAACTCACGATAAAACACGACCACATGGCCGACGACGTCTTTAGGGATTTCCTTCTCGGGTCGTTCTCCGCGATGTTCGCGGCGGCGAAGCCTGGGGCTCCGGTTTACGTGTGCCATGCAGACTCGAAGGGGCTTGTGTTTCGGGAGGCGTTCGAGTCCGCCGGATGGCTGCTCAAGCAATGCCTGATATGGGCGAAAAGCTCGATGGTGCTCGGGCGGCAGGACTACCAATGGCAGCACGAGCCAATCCTCTACGGGTGGAAGCCCGGTGGACGCCATGCGTGGTTCGGCGGTCGGAAACAAAAAACAATTATCGAGGACACCGCTGGAGTCGTCGTGGAAAAGAAAAAAGACGGGGCCATACTGCATTTCACAAATGGCGGGGAGTCTATGTCGGTGAAGGTGCAGGGCTACGAAATTATCGGACGCAGCGACGGTTCCGATTCCACCCTGTGGAGAATCGAGAAGCCCCTAAGAAACGGGGAACATCCGACAATGAAGCCTATCCCACTTTGTGGCAGGGCAATAATGAATTCCAGCAAGGCTGGCGATATTATCCTGGACCCCTTTGGGGGCTCGGGGTCGACAATGATGGCGGCGGAGCAATTGGGCCGGCGATGCTACATGATGGAGCTCGACCCCGTTTACTGCGATGTCATTGTGCGGCGGTGGGAGGCATTGACAGGGCAAAAAGCAAAACGAGGTGATTCTCATGGGTCGAAGAGGCCCGGCTCCAAAGCCGACAACGCTGAAAAAGCTTGAGGGAAATCCTGGGAAAAGGCCGCTGAACAAGCGGGAGCCGATGCCCCTATCTGTCAGGCCGGCATGCCCGCAATACCTCCACCCGATAGCAAAAAAGGAGTGGCGGCGGGTCGTTCCCGAGCTCGAGCGCCTTGGGATCCTAACCGTCGTGGACGGCACGGCCCTTGAGACTTACTGCCAAGCTTACGCGAACATGGTACAGGCGGCTACGTTCGTTAACCAGCACGGAATGATATTCAAAACGCCGCAGGGTTGCGTCCAACAGCTTCCGCAAGTGGCGATCTTTAACAAATCCGCCCTCATCGTCAAGGCGTTCTGTCAGGAGTTCGGGCTCACGCCATCGGCGCGGGGCCGAATGGTCGTTCCCGGTTCCGAGGATGACGACAAGGGCATGGAAGCCCTTCTCGAGGGCGGATCCACCGATTGGGATATTCGCAAGCTGGAAGAGGTCGGGGATGCGCCTGGGGGCGTGACCCCGGATGCCTAAGACCGCCGGCAGGGAGCGGGTATATTTCTCCGAGGCCAAGGCCCAAAGGGTCATCGACTTCCTGAAACGCCTGAAACACACGAAAGGCGAGTGGGCCGGCAAGCCGTTTCAGCTCCAAAAATGGCAAATCCGCGACATTGTAGCCCCGATCTTCGGGCGGGTTCACAAGGACGGCATGAGGGCCATTAGGACGGCCCTTGTTTTTTTGCCCCGCAAGAACGGCAAGACCGAACTCTCCGCTGGCCTTGCATTATCGCTCCTTCTCCAGGATGGGGAACCGGGGGCGGAAATCTACACTTGCGCCGGCGATCGGGAACAGGCATCCATAGTTTTCAACGCCGCCGCCACGATGGTTGGCTATGACCCGTACCTTCGCAAGCGATTGAAGGTCATCCACAGTTCAAAGCGGATCATCGACACCCGCACGGGCGGCTTCTGCCGGGCTCTTTCCGCCGAGGCGTACACGAAGCACGGTCTGAACCCTTCCGGGGTCATCTTTGACGAGCTCCACGTCCAGCCCAACCGCGACCTCTGGGATACCATGCAAACCTCTATGGGGGCCCGCCGGCAACCTCTCACAATCGCAATCACGACCGCCGGCTTTGACCGCAATTCGATTTGCTACGGGCAATATGACTATGCCCGGAAGGTGCGGGATCGGATCGTGGATGACCCCACCTTCTGGCCTGTCCTTTATGGCATGGAGGAGGGCGAGGATTGGACCAGCCGGAAGATATGGGCTAGGGTGAACCCCAACTTTGGGGTCTCCGTAAAGCCGGCGTTTCTCGAGTCCGAGTTCAAAAAGGCGGAAGCCATGCCCGGATTCCAAAACACTTTCCGCCGGCTGTACCTGAATCAATGGACCTCCTCTGACGTCCGCTGGATGCCGATGGACAAGTGGGATGCTTCGGCGGGCACGGTCG
>CAYXPO010000688.1:0-3053 GCA_964466925.1 uncultured Nitrospirales bacterium | reverse complement strand
ATCCAGTTCCAATTTGAGTTGCTGCCGGGTTTCCTCCATCTGCTTGACAAATTGCGGGTCTATGGTCCCGTATTGTCTCAACGCCTCCTCCAGCAAACGGATGCGCTGGCCTTTCTCCGCCTGGTCCTGCCGCGTTTCATTCAGCCGGCTGTGGACGAGGTGCAGATGGGCGTCTCCGGTGACAAACAGGTTTTGAGGCGGACTCAGGGGTTCTTCCCGATCACTGCACACCGCCACAAAATACTTTGCATTCTCCACGGTGCTGGATCGCCATTCCTGAAACCGGGCCGCCATGTCCGGCGCATAACCAATCGAGGAAAGCAGGTGTATCTGTTGTCCGGAAAGGGACACCTGCCGGAAATGATGCTTCAATTGGGCGGAGAATTCCGCCTTGGAATACTCCATCACATGGTGGGGATTGCTCTTTGCCGCGTCAAACGGATAATTGATATTGGGCGTGGAAACGATAAACAGGCCCCCGGGTGTTAACAGCCGTTTCACATGTTGAATCACCGTCAAGGGGGCGGGCACATGCTCGATCATCTCAAAACAGACCACGCAGTCAAAGGGTTCCCCGGCGGCGGCCAGGATGCGTTCCGGGAAGTCCGCGCCGCATATATCCGCGGCAAGAAAGGCCAGGTTTGCCCCGGCGAACGCGTTTTGGGCAAACGAAACCGCTTCTTCCGAAATATCCGCCCCCAGCACATACGCGGCTTTTTCCGCCAGCATCGAAGAACCATACCCCGCCCCGGAGCCCAAGTCCAGCACGCGCCGCCCTTCGACAAAGGCACAGGCCAGGGCATAGCGTGCCCGATGCTCCAACTCCAGCAGTTCCAACCCCTTTTTCCCGGGGATGCACCGTTCTCCCGTGTATTCCATGACAAATCGCCCTTATGTTCACATCACATTATGCCGTTGCGCGGCCAACGTCACGGCCGCCCCACGATTCTATTTCGTTTTAACCGGCAAGTTCTACCTGGACCAATCCCCGGCGGAATATTTCCGGTTTCTGTTGCCAAGGCTCATCATGTGCAAAGGCGGCAAGCGCTGCATGGGCGCGCATGACCTATTGCGGAGAAAAGCATCTCAGAGCGCCGTGGAACCGGTGCGGTAACCGGCGAGATCGAGGGTGATGTGCTGGTAGCCGAGGCGGCGCAGCGCCTCGAGGAGTTCCTGGCGGGTGGCGGGTTCGAGGAGTTTGGGAAAGTCGGCGGCATCCACTTCAATGCGGCAGAGGGCGCCGTGGTGCCGGACCCGGTATTGCCGGAAACCTTTTTTCTTGAGGAGTTGTTCGGCGCGCTCGACGAGGAGCATTTCCTGAAGATCAATGCGGTGCCCCCGGGGGAATCGCGACGCGAGACACGCGAAACTGGCCTTATCCCATGTGGGCAGCCCGCGTTCCTTGCTGAGCTGCCGGATTTCCTCCTTGTGAAGCCCGGCTTCGGCGAGGGGCGCAACCGCCTGATATTCGCGGGCGGCCTGCACGCCGGTGCGGGTGGCATCCAGGGCGTCGTCCACATTTTCGCCGTGCGCAATGGCGGCAAGATAATGTTGCCGGGCATATTCGGTCATTTGGGCGAAGAGTTCGGATTTGCAGTGGTAGCAGCGCCGCCCGTCGTTTTTAAGGTATTCCTCGTTATCGAATTCGCGGGGGTGAAGAAAGGCAAAGCGCCAGCCGCGGGATTGGGCAAACCGGGAGGCTTCTTCCACGTCTTCGCGGGGAATGCTCGGCGTGTCGGCGAGCAAGATATGGGCGTTTTGCCCGAGTACCTCCGCGGCCACCTCCGCGAGATAGGTGGAATCCACCCCGCCGGAATACGCCACCGCCACGGAACCGTATCCCGCGAGGAGTGTTTTCAGGGCGTCTTCTTTTTCACGAAGCGCCTTTGGAATCGAGGTGCTCATGGTGTATCCAAGGGGCGGAAGCCCGCGTTACAGCGCCCAATCGGCGTCCTCTTCCGAAACCATCTTTTCCTGTTCGCGGATGTACAGCAACGGATCATCGGCCAGCGGGATATTGGTTTCGGCCACCGCCTCCTCCGCGCCAAAAAACTCCGCGTAATCCCCGTGAAAACCGTCACAGATGTTGCGCAAGGCGCATCGCTGGCAGGCGCCGCCGAACCGGTATCCGCAATCCACTCGGGCGCGGCGGCGGGCCTCCTCACGATACACCGCGTCCCGCCCCTTGACAGTTTGGACGAGCCGCGCCAGGGCGCGCTGGGCCGCAAACTTTGCGCCCTGCTTGACGGGGTGGCGTTCATAATGGTCGCGCTCCCGTTCGGCGCCGCCCAGATAAATGCGCGCCGCGTAGGGGCCGAGGCGGAAGGGGGGCAGGGGGTTGCCGTCCCGCATCATTTGGGTCGGCATCATGGTCCAGAACCAGCTCTGGAAATCCCATTCGTGCACATCATAGGAAAGCTGTTGGAAATTATAGAAACTTTTCCGGTGGCGGGGTTCCGCCATGCACATGGGGAGATACCGGACGTTGGTTTCGATGCCGGCGTCCTCCAGAATGTCCATGGCCTCCTGAAGGCGCGGCTTAATCACGGCGTACCGTTCCACGGTATCCGCACGCCGGTGCCCGGAAACTTGATCGCTGAAGGGATTGAATGCAATGAAATTGACGGCCTTGGCGCCATACTCCACGGCTTTTTGCGCGACCTGCGGAATGACCGGCACCACCGGCTTCGACATGGTGCAATTGAAGCGGAAAGGGATCTCGAGTTCGCGCATGCGTCCGATGGCGGCGGTGATTTTCTCATACGCCCCCTTCACCCGCACCGCCTCGTCGTGCGTGCCGCCAATCCCGTGAAGGCTGACCAGAAAATCCCGGACCCCGGCGTCGCGGTATTCTTCGAGTTTGCCGGGCTTCCCCAGCACAAGCCCGTTGGTGATGAGCGTGGGGGCCAAACCAATCTCCCGGCAGTACCGGATGAGTTCGAGGATGTCCTGGAAAATGGTGGGTTCGCCGCCTTGAATGTCAATGGAACGGTTGCCGTAAAAAGTGCGCAGGGTGTGGCAAATCCGCTTTGCCTTCTCAAGGCTCATGAACG
>CAYXPO010000687.1:0-3066 GCA_964466925.1 uncultured Nitrospirales bacterium | reverse complement strand
GCTGCCGGGGGCCTTCCGGGGTGCGCACCGATTTTTCCAAGGTCCAGTACGCATAGACCGCCCCGTTCTTCTTGCGTGTATGGGCGCGTAAATACATCCTGTGCACATCTCCTTGGCCAACGCATGATCCCACACTTCTGGTGCGCTGACAAAGGGGCGGTCTGCACTACACGCCAAAATAAAAAACGAACCCCAAAAACAAAGGACTTATTGCGATTCCGAATTAAAAAACACGCCATTCAGGGAAGTTAGTGCGGAAAACGGGCTAGACAACTTCCACAAACCAACACACCGCTAACGCACCGATCCGCCTCATTAACACGCCCGGGAAATCTCTACCAGGGTCACGCCGCGCCGGGGCAGAAACCGTCCTCGGTGTTTTCGCCGGGGCACGCATGATACCCGCCGGAGTTGAAGAACTGGATCACGCGCAGCAATTCCGACAGGCTGATGTTCCAGTCTTGGGGGTTGTAATCGCTATCGTGCGGGGCGCAGGCCCGATCCCCTGCCCCCGGCGCATAGCCATCCTCGCCCGCAGCATCACAGTGGTATCCTCCGGAATTGAAGAACTGGATCACCCGCAGCAATTCCGACAGGCTAATCTGATGGTCGCCATTCTGGTCGGCGGAAAATACTCCATCCTCCCCTCCCCCTTCGGCCACCCCTTCTATTACTCCTTCGCCCGCGCCTTCTACTTGGCCTTCAAGAATTCCTTCGTTTTGGCCTTCCACAAGGCCTTCCGGTTGCCCTTCTCCTTCCCCCTCGCCTTCCGAACCGGGATACAGGTTTGGATTCAACGCGGCATGAACGTACTGCATTTTGGTGGTTTCGTGGTCTTCGCTGGTGACAAAATGGTGGTATTCCGCCCCATTGGTGAATCCGTCGCCATCGGCATCCCCCAAATAACTGATGGTGGTTTTGAGCAGGATGTAGTCTTTAAGATTCGGAGCGGTGAGTCCTGGGATAAACTCGCCGAGCTGATCCTTTAACAGGGTGACCAGCATCACCGGCAGGATGGAGGAAATGGGGTCGCCCAGAGTAATGTAGCCCGCCAGGATGGTGTCCGTGCCGGGAAGGAATTTCGTGGGCAAGCCCTCCGGACCGCCCAGGCATGCCAGCATATGCTGATAGTTGTTTTCCCACGCTTGGGCCACCATGGCGTGCGACACGCCGCCGCGCGCGGTGAAATCCAGATTTTCATCATTAAGGCATTCTGTGATCAACGCAAATTCATATGCCTCCAGAAAACCGTTGCCCTTGATGACAACGGGGTCTTCCCCAAAGTTCACGCCGCCATTCATGTCGCACTCGCCGGGGACAAAGGACAACCCGGTCACGGAACCCTCGGCATAGCGGCGATAGGGATAGTATGATTCCTGTAGCGCGCACATGGCCGCGTCAAAATCACCCGGTGCGGGTGACAGCAAATCTTGAAAGGGGAACACCCCATTCGCGGAGAAATCGCCATTCTGCAAGCCCGGGCCGCCCAGCGGATTCAGGTCCGCATCCCGGATCGTGTCATCATCCCGCACCTGCAACAACGGCGTTCCCGGATCATCATTCATAAGTATCGCAACACTGAACACCGTGCCATCGCCGGTCACGGACTCGACCGCCGCGCCGAACGCGGGTCCGCTGTCCCGCGTCGAGACCGTGAAATCCGCGGCATCAACACCGGTAACCGGCTCGCTGAACGTGACCTGATACGTGTACGCGGGCGCGGCGGCTTCGGTCATGCGGATTTCCAGAACCTTCGGCCAGGACAACCACGTCTGGAAAAATTCGTTTACACAACGGCGCGCGATTTCTTCACAGCCCTGTTTCGTCAAATGCCCAAAATCATCGATCAGCAAATCCAGCGGGCAATTCAACGCCGGATCGCCCCCGGGATACGGAAGGTACTCCGGATACCCCCCCGGCATCGGCAACACCCCCGGTGCCACCGGCGGGTCCGCCTCCGGCACCCCATACAAGTGCTGGAGCAACCCGAAATTATGCACGAAGAACACCCGGTCGCGTGTGGCGGCAATGGCCTTGATGGCGCTGAACATGTTGACCCAATCCGTCTGAAAACGCAGTAAATCCACGCCATACTCCTCCATCATCGCTTCCGTGAGATTGCCATAGTCCGTGCTGCACAGCGTGACGCGGATATCCGGGCGCAGCGCCAGGATGGCGTCCACCAGCGCCGCCACGTGACCGGCAATCGCATCAAACAGCCAATGCTCATCCCACTCCGGATGCTGTAAAAAATCCTCCCACCCCACTTCCCGGCCCAGGTCCTCTGGCAGGACGTTTACCGTCCCGCTCAGAAAGTCATTCGGCCCAAGGGTTATGTTCACAATGTCAATCGTGGGATAGCGATTAAGTTCCGCCGCCACCTCAACCACAAAATCTTCTTGCTTGTATTCATACGCCTTGACCCCCATGATCGCCGTCCGCGAACCCACCTCAAGATACCGTTCCAGTCCCGGATATTCGGGCAGAACCGTCTTGAACGAGCGAAACCCCCACAAAAACGCATCATAACTGTCGCCCACCAAAAGAATCCGCGGCACCGGAGTTTCAGTGGGTTGCCCCCATGCACCCTTCACCGACAAGATGGCGAACATCGCCCCAACAACAATACGCCCTACAAGACTGCCCGATGTTTTTGCACCCATGTTCCAACCCTTTTCTCCAGCCACCAAGGGCTGACACTCATCTATCCCAAATACCCCGAGATACCGTAAAAACGTGCTTTTTGTTTGATACTGTCCGGCACTGGATGTGTCAATCAATCTATCATAAATGGGTGCCTGATAAAAATAAGCATAATGCCACTAATGGTAAGAAAAGGCGGTGTTTTAGGTGAATTTGATCCAGTTTAGTGAGTTTATAAAATTTTCCTAAACTTGCTAAACTCATTATAAATCAGGCGATGGTGGGCTTTCTCTACTCCAATTTTCATATGTTCCGATATGTATTTCCCCTTGAGCACCGCCGCTTGAACAACATGCCTTCCGTGCGGCACACTCTGGGGGCGGGTCATTTACTTTTCCGAGGAAAGCGAGGATGTTATGGATC
>CAYXPO010000686.1:0-3071 GCA_964466925.1 uncultured Nitrospirales bacterium | reverse complement strand
TCCCTTATATTTCAAAAAATAAAACGCATCCTTTTCCATCACCTCGTCCGCCACTTCCGTCCAGCCATTGATGAGCACCACCTCAAACTGCCCCTGGTGGTCCCCGGGGATAAATCCAGGCGCCACCGGTTGAACCGCCGCCAGCCGGATGCCGCTGATCCCCTGGCCCTCGAATTCCCGTTTGTAGCGCTGCACCTTCCGCACATAGTCCTGCGTTTCCGCGAACGGCGGAACCGTAAACCCGTATTGCTTCACATTGCCCGGACCCGCGTTGTACGCCGCCAGCGCCAATTCGAGCGAACCATTACAAAAGCTCAGCATCTTGCTCAAATATTGGCACCCCCCCGCGATGTTCTGGGCGGGATCGAAGATGTCCGTGACCCCCATCTCGAGCGCGGTCCCCGGCATAAGCTGCATCAAGCCACGCGCCCCCGCCGAGGACACCGCATTCATGTCAAAATCGCTCTCCTGGCGGATGACCGCATACACCAGGCTCTCCTCAAGTCCATAGTACTTGGCGTAGTACGCCACCATCTCTTTAATGTTCGCAAAATCTTCCTCGCTGTACTTGGGCGGATGCGGACGTCCAGGGGAGACGCTCTTCCTGAACCGCGCGGGCACCTCAATGGCCGAAAAGCCCAGGGAACGTTCGATATAATCGTCGCTATCCTCGTATTTTTCCGGCATATTGGTCAGGACAATCACCCCGTTCTTCGCTTCAAACACCCGGCGTGAATGCGCCTCCACCATCGCGTCTTTCTTCACATTCGACACCACCAGTTTGCCATCCACAATCACCCCGCGCCCTGTTTGCCGCGGTGGTTGCACTCCGGAGGATTTTGGAGGGTTCGTTGCTTTCTTGGTTTTTGGCGCCGTGGATTTAGACGACGCTTTCTTTGCGGAACTCTCCTTGTTGAGAGACACCCTCTTTTTCTTAAACTCCTGAAGCAGTGCCTTGCGCGCCTCCGCATCCGGGCTAATCACCGCCGCCCCCTCCCCCCCACAGCTCTGCATCACCGCCTCCCCCGTCTCCGGAATTTTCACGTAATACATCGCCTTCCCTTCCACAATGTATACGTTCTCATACGTTTTCCCCGACACCGTAATCGTATCCGCCCCCGCCATGCTCCCGCATAAAAAGACAAGCCCCAGCAGACCCATCGCCCACCGGGCAACGGTTGCTTCGCCTCTCCGGCCCTTCATCCTCAAATCCACAATCGTCCTCATATTCGTTTACCGGGCTAAAGTGTACCATGATGCGGCCCCTGCTTCATCCTACCCCGCATCGGTTCATAAACCTTCTCCCAGTGTTGTGCACCATATGACATAGGGACATCATGGTTTAGACCACTCGGTATTGCAACGATGCGGCTCCGAAATCTGTTCGGCTCAAAGGTTGAAAAGTGAATTCGCCAAGGATACGGGCCCGTAGAGGGGGAAACAAAAAATACATGTTTCATTCTCACATTTTCGACAGCCTCCGGGGTCGTTTGAGTTGGAGGCGATGCTGATCCGCGGGTTTCACCACCCAGTTAATCACATCATTCCCCACCGGGGATTCTTATACGTTCCAATCCAGCCAATCCGTACGTGTCCCCGAAGTCTTGGCGAAAGGGAATAATCCGTGTTCTATTCTTTAGGTTGCGGCCTTTCCGCACCGGCCAGCCATCGTATTTGGTGCGCGATATGCCGGCCAATGCCTTTGACAGAGGCCAATTCCGCCTGCGAGGCCGTGAACACCCCCTCCAAGCATCCAAACCGGTTCAACAATTCCTCCGCGCGTTCCGGCCCCACCCCGGGGAGTCCCTGCAATAACGTCAATTGGGCTTTGCGCTTTCCCCGTGGACGTTTCCCATGCCGGGGCAAAGAACGCAATGCCACCATGTGGGCCTGCCGCGCCGCATACACCATCAGCCGCGCACTTTCTTCCCCGTTTAACGAACGCAACACCGGAATCCCGAAAAATAGCGTAATCGTGATAAGCGCCCCTTGGAGCGACTCCCGCCCCATCCCGCATCGTGAAAGATCGGCGCTGTTTCCCTCCAGTATGAGCGCGCACCGCATCCGCGCCGGAAGCCGCGCCAAGGCCAGCCCCTGCCGGAATAACCGCCCGTCTTGAACCGATGCCGCAAAATCGCTCAGCGTCTTTCGTTCAAACAAAAATGTGTCGTCAATCTGATAATCCCCCGTCTCCAGATGCCCATACTCCACCAGTGAGTCTGCCAAGGTGCTCAATACGGACGCCGTGACCGTCCTGGCCTCCCTATGATCAATCAAGATATGCATACACGTTTACCCGGCCGATAAGTCATGGACATGCACCTCCACGTTCCATAACACCCCTTGTGTTACTCCCTGCACCTATAACACACCACAGCCATACACCGCAAGTTAACAGGGTGTTTTTTGCTGATTACGGCATTCATGTTCGGTTACGGCCTCTGTGTGGGCTTTTCTGGATTCCCGCTTTCGCGGGAATGACGGAAAAGAGGGCCAAATTCGCGCCAAGCGCCATTTCCGCGAAAGCGGGAATCCAGGCCAATTCGCGCATGCAAGGAAAACGTATGTGTTACATGCCCGGGGAAGTTATTTGCAGCGGCTTAACCGACCACGAAAGCTGACCACTGATAGCTGACCGCTGATAGATTCCGCTCAATGCATCAACTTAAGGTTGGTGGCCTTGAGGCGTTTGCTGAGGGACTGGATAATGTTCAGCAGGATGCGGATCGCGGCGCGCTTGGTCATGAGGTACTCGAAGGTGGATTCGGTGAGGACAAAGAGGTGGCTGTTTTCGAGGGCGATGGCGGTGGCGCTGCGCGGTTCCTTGTTGACGAGGGCCATCTCGCCGAACATATCGCCGGTAAGCATGGTGGCGATGCATTGCTGGCCTTCGAAGATGCCGATCTTCCCGCCGAGCACCACATAGAGCTGGTTGCCGACCGTTCCCTTGTAAAACAGGGTTTCCCCTTTCGCGCATTGCATGGTCAGCCCCTTGGAGAAGATTTTCACGACTTCCTCGGGCAACAGGCCGTGAAACAACTCCACCCGCTCAATATACTGGTTTACCTTTG
>CAYXPO010000685.1:0-3082 GCA_964466925.1 uncultured Nitrospirales bacterium | reverse complement strand
ATATTTGACGGACGAGGACCTGGCGGCGCTGTATCAACTGTGCGATATGTTTGCATTGCCGACGGGCGAGGATGAGCGCGGACAGGTGGAAGGATTCGGGTTGGTGTTCACGGAAGCGCACGCCCATGGGAAACCGGTGGTGGCGGGAATGTCCGGCGGCGTGGCGGATGCCGTCCAGGATGGTGAAACCGGCCTTCTGGTGAAGCCGGAGGACCCGCATGCCCTGGCCCTGGCCATTGTCTCGTTGTTAAATGATCCCCACCGCGCGCGCCGCATGGGCGAAGCAGGACGCAAGCGTGTCGAAAACGAACTCAACTGGACCGAATTCACCCGGCGCTTGCTCGAACAATAAACGTTGCCTTCGTGAAAGCCCCTCCCATTCATGATGATGGAGAGTTGCACTGTGGGAACCGGGCTTGATCCCCTGCGGGACACACGTCCATCGGAGTGAATGTGCGTAATCCTTCGTGGCCGGGTATAATACGCCGCCATGGGCGAAAATTGGATGAAACTGAGCGATGTGAAACCGCACCGCACGACACCGATGCTCCGGCAATATTTGCAGGCCAAGGCGGAGTGCGAGGGTTCCCTGTTGCTTTTCCGGATGGGCGATTTCTATGAAATGTTCTTTGACGACGCCTTCGAGGCGGCGGAGGTGCTGGGGCTTGCCCTGACCTCGCGCGATGGCGCGGACAAGGAACAGCGCGTGCCCATGTGCGGGGTGCCGTTCCGCGCGGTGGACGCCTATGTCGCCAAGCTCATCAAGGCGGGGAAAACCGTCACCCTGTGCGACCAGATCGAGGACCCCAAGGAGGCCAAGGGCATCGTCAAGCGTGCCGTGGTGCGCACCATCACCCCCGGCACGGTGATGGAAGCGAATCTGCTCGAAGAAACCGCCAATAATTACCTGGCGGCGATGCTGGTGCGGGGCGATGGCGCGGGGCTGGCGTTTGTGGACGTCACCACGGGCGAGTTTCTGGTGGCGCACATTGACGCGCATATCGAACAAACCTTGCTGGACGAACTCACCCGCATGGCCCCGGCGGAAGTATTGTTGCCCGAAAGCCATGACGAAGCCTCCCTGAAGCGGCTCAAACTGCGTTTCGGCGGCATCACCTTTACCCAACGCCCGGACGAGGAATTTGATGCGGCCGCAGCCCGCGATGTGATTCTGGACATGTTTGACCTGAGCACCTTGAAAGGGCTTGGGCTGGACGATGCTCCGGAGGCCTCCGCCTGTGCCGGGGCCGTGCTCGCCTATATCAAAACCACACAGCGGGACGCCGCGCCGCGGCTGCGCTTCCCACGGCGCTACAGCCCCTCCGGGTATGTCGTGCTGGACGGCAACACGCAGCGCAATCTGGAACTGATCGAATCGCTGGCGGACCGTTCAAAACGCGGCACGCTTGTGAATGTACTGGACCGCACGCTCACCAGCATGGGCGCGCGCAAACTGCGGCAATGGATTCTCCATCCGCTGTTGTCCGTGGAGGAAATCCAGGCGCGGCTGAACGCCGTGGAAGAATTTTTTGAACATGCCGAACCGCGTCTTGAATTGCGCGAACATCTCAAGGGCGTGGCGGACCTCGAACGACTCCTGGGCCGCATTACCGCCAAAACCGCGAACGCACGGGATGTGCAGGCCTTGGGCCGATCCCTTTCCCGCGTGCCCGCCTTGCGCGGCGTATTGATGAACGCGGACGCCGATCTGCTCGTGTCACTCCGCGACGGACTCGACGCGCTCGAGGAAATCACCACCGCCATTGACGCGGCGATCGTGGAGGAACCCCCCATTCCCATCACGGAAGGCGGCATTATCCGCGATGGTTACGATGAGAAGCTGGACCATCTGCATGCATTGGTGCGCGGCGGGCGCGACTGGATCGCCACGCTCCAGCAGGAGGAGCGGCAGCGCACAGGCATTTCCAACCTGCGGGTGGGCTACAACAAGGTCTTTGGGTATTTCATCGAGGTAAGCAAGGCCAATACGCGCCTCGTGCCGGAAGACTACCAGCGGAAGCAGACGCTGGTGAACGGCGAACGTTATGTGACGCCGGCCCTCAAGGCAAGGGAAGAGGAAATCCTCACCGCGCAGGAGCGCATGCAAACCCTGGAATATGAGCTGTTTGTCACATTGCGGGACCGCATCGCCGCGGAGGCGCGGCGCATCCAAAATACCGCGGACGCCATCGCCACGCTCGACACGCTATTGTCCCTGGCGGACGTGGCCATCACCAAGGGGTATTGCAAGCCGGCGGTGAATGCCGCGGATGAAATCCGTATCCGCGACGGCCGCCACCCCGTGGTGGAAGACTTGATGTCCCGGGGTGATTTCGTGCCGAACGACACCCTGCTCGATCCCGCCGGGGCCTCCATGCTGATTGTGACCGGCCCGAATATGGCGGGCAAGTCCACGTATTTGCGTCAGGTGGCGCTCATTACCCTTATGGCGCAGATAGGGAGTTTTGTACCGGCCGCCGAAGCGAGAATCGGCGTGGTGGACCGTATTTTCACCCGCGTGGGCGCGTCGGACAATCTCGTCCGGGGCGAGAGCACGTTCATGGTCGAAATGATCGAAACCGCGAACATTTTGAACTCCGCCACCGAAAAAAGCCTCCTCGTGCTGGATGAAATCGGGCGCGGCACCAGCACCTTTGACGGCATCAGCATCGCTTGGTCCGTGGCCGAACACATCCACGACCGCATCCATGCCAAAACCCTCTTCGCCACGCACTACCACGAGTTGACCGACCTCGGCAACAAGCTGGAGCACGCCAAGAACGTCAACGTTTCCGTGCGAGAATGGGGCGAAAAGGTGGTATTCCTCTACCGCATCGTGGACGGGGGGGCGGACCACAGTTACGGCATTCAGGTGGCCAAACTCGCCGGATTGCCCCAAGGCGTCATTCAGCGCGCACGCGAAATTCTGGAATCCCTGGAATCCGGCAATGCCGCCAGCGCGGGGCTTCCCCAGCAAATGTATCTTTTCGGCCCCATGCCCGCCGCCGAACCCAGCGCCGTGGATAAAGAACTCGAAAAAATCGATCCGGACGCCTTATCCCCCCGCGACGCCCCCGATCTT
>CAYXPO010000684.1:0-3098 GCA_964466925.1 uncultured Nitrospirales bacterium | reverse complement strand
CCGCCCAAGTGCCATTTGCCAATGTAGCCCGTCGCGTATCCGGCGGATTGAAAGGTCTTGCCAATGGAGGGAAGTGTGTCGTTTAAGGGGATGCCGTTGTCTATCACGCCATTTTGATGGGGCCGGCGCCCGGTCATCAGCATGGCCCGATAGGGGGAACACACGGGGTAATTGCTGATGCAGTGGGTGAACACCGCGCCTTCTTTCGCCATCCGGTCCATGGCGGGCGTGTGCAGTTGCGGCATTTCCGAACAGGCCATGGAGTGCCAGCGGTGTTCGTCGCTGAACACGAAGAGTACATTGGGCCTTCGGGGGGATTGTGCTTGGGTGGAGGCGCCGAGGGCGGTCAGGGCCGCGGCCCCCGCCACCCGGTTAATGAATTCGCGCCGTGGGATGTCGTTAGACGAAAACGTGCTCATAACCGGTTCCTTGTTCTGTCCAACACTCTGCCTTGTCGCGGGCTGGAAGTCAAGGTTGCCGCCAGGCACAGAACACCAGCGACAACAAGGACATCAGGGACTCGTAGGATGCCACAGCCATGGATGATTTTGGAGGCATGAAACCCTTGTGCGGCGGGGCAAGTCTTATCGGTGTATTCAGTCTCGAATACGAGAGGTTCAGAGGAAATACGAATGTTTATTCTATGCGTGTATCTAGTGTTTTTTTCACCGGAGGCGTGTTAGCGCAGGCGGAAGAGAATTTGTGTGTGCGCGTGCCTTGGTGGAGCGCCCTATCGCTGGGACGACAATAGTGGAAAGGGGGGCAAACGGGCTGGACGGGTCTTCAAAGCCAGTTCCTTCGCTGAAATCTTTACTGACGCCTGCCAAAAAGTTCATACTTACGCCTAAAATTGAGTAGAAGGAGAGATTTCATGCGAGTAACACGGAGAGGATTTATCGGACGGTCGGCGGCGGCGCTGGTGGCCGCGCAAACGATGGCCAAGGCACAGACCGCCCCTGCGGCAACGCCGAAAATGCGGGCGTGCGTGATTGGCGATGGAAACCAGGGCATGTATGGCCACAGCATGCATCTGGCGTGGGCCACGCGGGAGGACGTCGAGGTGGTGGGGCTGGCGGACCCGAATGAGGAAACGCGCGCCAAAGCGTCGGCTTCGGCCAAGGCGCAGCGCACGTATGCGGATTACCGGGAAATGCTGGAGAAGGAAAAACCGGAGTTGGTGGTGGTGGGGCCGCGTTTTACGATTCACCACAAGGAATATTTGCTGGCGTGCGCGGCCGTTGGCGCGCATGGGTTCATGGAAAAGCCGGTCAGCCATGATCTGGCCGAAGCGGACGCCATGGTGCAGGCGGTGGAAGCGAAGAACCTGAAATGGGCGGTCGCCTATAATTTCCGCGCTTCCGCGCAGATCGCGCATGCCCGGCGCATGGTGATGGAAGAGGGCCTCATCGGGGATGTGTTGGAAATCCGCGCCCGGGGCAAGGAAGATGAACGCGCCGGAGGGGAGGACATGATCGTTCTGGGAACGCATTCGTTTGATGCGCTGCGCTATTTTCTGGGCAATCCGCTCTGGTGCGAATCGGACATCACCGTGGACGGACGCGCCGCCACGCGCGCGGATATCCACGATGCCAGCGAGCCGGTGGGGCCGGTGATGGGCGACCGCATCCGCGCCATGTTTGGCTTCCCGAACAGCATCGTGGGGTATTTCACCACAACGAAAAACACGCACGGCTATGGCGGGCGCTGGGGCATGGATATTTACGGTTCCCGGGGCATGGTCACGATCCGGATCAATGGCGGCATCAATGTCTGGCTGCTGCGCGATCCCATGTGGGCCCCCGGCGGGCGGGATAAAGCGTGGGAACCAATCCCCGATATGCCGCCGTTTGATGAGAAGCAGCCTGAAATGGAGCGCAATGCGCCGATTGTGGCGGACCTGATCGCCGCGATCAAGGAAAACCGCCGCCCCAAGGTCAGTTTGCAGGACGGACGGGATTCCACCGAGATGATACAAGCGGTCTATGAGGCGTATTTGCATGGAGGCCGGGTTCCCTTTCCCCTGAAAGAGCGCACGCATCCGTTGACGCGGCCCGCGTAAAAAGGAAATGAGCACAGGAAAAGGCCACCGGACTCGATGGAATCCGGCGGCCTTGGTCTCTATATGCAGGTTATTTCCTTCTGCGGATGCGCAGGACACCGATCCCGCCGGCCAAGGCGGTTAACAGGGCCAGCCCGGCCAAGTTCAACAGCGGCACGTCAAATCCAATCCTAAGGGTTGCTTCCGAGTAGATGGTTTGGCCGGGGCTGAAGGAGCTGTCGGATTCGGTAACCTCGGCCCGGTACAGGCCGGCGCTCGAATCATCCGTATCGGCAATGTCCATGTACGGCGTGAAGATATGCAGGTCCTGCCAGTCTTTTGTGGGTGCGTCTTTGGACCAACCATAGGATAAGGGTGTCAGGCCTCCTGTTGTACTCACTTCCCAGCGGAAGGGCTGGCGCTTGGGCACGGTGGTGTCTTCAAGCGGTTTGTCGAATTGCACATGACCCGCGAACTCGACTTGTCCCGTATCGGTGCAGGCGGTGGTCACGGCGTCTTCGATGCAGACGCGGTAAGCGAACACGCCCGATTGGCCCGCCGGGTCCACGGTCAGGGCCACCGTGTTCGAGGTAAAGTCCGTGAAGACACCCAAGGAGGTTTCCGTGGCACCACCAAAGGGCCGCCGCATCCATTCGTAGTTGTCGAGGAAGAGCCCGCCCTCGAACGTGGCGTCCACAGGGAAGGGGGCTTCGTCATTGTAGACGCGCACATCATCGGAATGACCGATGAAGGTTACAGGGCTTCCCACATAGAGGGTGATTTCCTTGGAGGCCATGGTGGTGGGGCCGGAGAGGGTGCTGCCCTGGTCCACCACCGACACATCAAACGTCCGCCCGGAGTCAATAAGCGTTACGGCGCCCAAATTCAAGGCGGGGGCATTCGGACCGCCCATGGGAGTCCCGTTTTCATTCCAGGTATACACCAGCGGCAGGAACCCGCCGGTGATAGTGATGCCGAGTTGGACGGGGGTGTTTTCATAGACATACACGTCTTCCAGGTCTTTCACTAGGGCGGGCTTGTCCGCCACGCTCACCATACA
>CAYXPO010000683.1:0-3099 GCA_964466925.1 uncultured Nitrospirales bacterium | reverse complement strand
AATAATTTTGACAGTCCCCCTGAGCATTTGGTATAGTTATTGCGCATTTCGGGTATGCATCCGCGCGCGGGTCATCCGTCCGCAATACTCATTTACAATTAAATCCGATAGTTCTCTGCGTCCCCATCGTCTAGCCTGGTTAGGACACAGCCCTTTCAAGGCTGCGGCACGAGTTCAAATCTCGTTGGGGACGCCATTTTTTTACCCCAGGATCATGCCGCGCGAATATTTGTTGCCCCGCGTTGCGGGCGATTTCAATGACAGCGCTGGATGTGTCGTCATTCCATTGTTGCCGACTGCAGGCAGTTTGAGTGATCCGGCGGTCAACCCGTGCCGGCACGAATTCCAACAAGGAAGCTTCAGTTATTCAAACCCCGGCCACTGCCCAGAATATCACGGATTTCCGTCAAGAGTTCCTGGTCCTTGGTCAACGCCGGGGGAGCCGCCTCCTCTTCCTGTTTCGTGCGCATGAGCCAGCCGACCAGCTTCACCATGAAAATAAAGAGCACCAGCGACACCAGCAGAAAGCTTACAAAATCACCGATGAAAAGACCATAGGGGATTTCTTTGGAACCAATGGTCAGTTTCCATTGGAGATATCCTTGTTCACCGGGCATGACAAGGCTTACCGCAGGCATGATAATA
Source organism: uncultured Nitrospirales bacterium (assembly GCA_964466925.1). GTDB lineage: Bacteria > Hydrogenedentota > Hydrogenedentia > Hydrogenedentales > CAILVY01 > CAILVY01. Next base: position 2,454 of record CAYXPO010000683.1, on the reverse strand, counting down.
TTCTTTACAAACGAATCGAGCAGCTTCCCGAACGCGGCCCCGATAACCACGCCCATGGCCAGATCAATAAGATTTCCTTTGAAGGCAAAATTTTTGAATTCATTAACAAAGGAAAGCGCCCGTTTTGCGGACCCCGTGCCGACATCCCTCAATTTGCGCATGAATGGTTCCTCCCGTGTGTTTCATCCATTGACCGCTCTGCCGTTCACATAATGAACCTTCGGATTCATGATAGGCCCTGCGGGTTATACTGTCAATGAATTTTTCCGCTGCCAAAGGGGTCTTTTCGGTAAAAGGGAGGCGTTTCCGCGCGTCACTGTCCGGTATCGAGGGCGTTCACCTTCCCGCAGGCGTCTTTGAGGAATCCGGCGAAACTCTCCAGACCCTCGGTGTGTTTGGTTTCCAGCCATGCGTCCACCATCGCTTTGGCCATCCAAGGCGCCACGATCATCGCTCCAAGGGTGATCACATTGGAATCGTTGATGGCCCGGGCCATTTTTGCGGAAAAAACCGACTCCACACATACGGCGTTCACGCCCTTGAATTTGTTGGCGACGATGCACATGCCCGCGCCGGTGCCGCAAAAGAGGATGGCGCGCTGGGCCTTTCCGCTCTGGATCATCTTGGCGGCGGCAGGCGCGGAATCGTAATAAGGAATTTCTTTGTCCTTGGCCGCCCCAACGTCCAGAACAGCATACCCCTTCTTTTCCAGGTGTTCCTTGACGGCATCCTTAAGTTCGAGGGCAAACGGGTCCGCGGCGAGAACGATGGTCATTTTCTGTTCCTCACTGGTTGCAATGCGTGGAATGGACACGGCCACGGCGGCGGCGCCCAGTCCGGCTTGTAGAAATGTACGGCGTTTCACGGTGAATTTCTCCATAGGATGGGGTAAAGTGTAGACAAGCCGCCGCCCCGCGTGCAACCACCCGCTACGGGGCCAGTGATGCCAAGGGGATTACGGCCATCTCCGCACTATTCAAATTGCGTCCGCGTCCGCCATCGTTTGAATACGCCACGTAGAGAGCGCCGTCATGCTCCACCGCATACGGGTATGAAAGCGCGGCATCCGGCGCCGATTCGCCCGGCCCTTGTGGAAAGACATCGTCTCGAATTTTGAATACCTGTGACAGTTTCTTCTCCCCCAGCCGGCTGATCACGATGGTGAGCGGGTGGCGTGCCCGTCCATGATCGCGCACAAATGTGCCGACTACAAACCGCTGGCCGGTGCTGAGATGTCCTGCAAACGCTTTTGTGCAGGGCATGGGCAGAGTGGACTCGGTTACCTCCGTCCATATTCGTCCGAAATCACCGCTTATGGAGGCCAGCGCTGTATCATGCACCCAACCTCCTCGAATAATGGCGGTAATTTCTTCAGGTTCGACGAAAATGGTTGTCTCACCCCAGATTGCACGGAATTTATCCAAAATTGGAAGTGCAACAACATCCCAATGCATCAAGTCATTGCCCCGGCTAATCGCCACAGCCGGGTAGGCGTGTTTTCGTCCGTCAGGAATCCGCGCGCCTGCCATAATCCAGTTTCCATCGTTCATTCGGAGTGGACGGTCACAGGGCCAAAATCCTTCGGCCACAATGCCCTTGGATTCCCAGGCGACCTCTGCATCCTCTTGGTATTTCGGTTCTTTGGCAAGAAGAAACGCCTCTGTGCGCAAATTGGCATAATCTGCACCGAATCTGCCTAAAAACGCCCATAATTTGTCCTCCTGCGAAAGAAAAACGCCATGGCTGCGGCCTTCGGTTTCCGAATGAGACGCCAGCATCCATACCGGACTCCAGGCAACACCACCATCCATACTGTGACGTCCCTGGGCCACCTCTGTTGGGGTGTTTTCATCGGATTTGTTGTGTCCCCAGAACGCAAACAAGATGTTCTTGTGCCAAACCAAGGCGAGACCGTGCAGCCAATTGTAGCCGTCCACTTCCGGCTCGTGTTTTTTTATCACTGAAAAGCGGATATCTTTCAGCAGGGGCGCTTCGGTGGAGGACGGAACTGCGCGGGTGGAATCCCAGAGGGGAAACGGTGTGGATTCCGCCATGGGGTCATGTGTTTGAAAAACCGTTGCGAAAAGAACAAAACAAATACGAACGACACGATTATTTTGTAATGTCAACCGCAACATGAACGTTCATTCCTTCTCCTATCATGTTTTGCACCGAGTAAATCAGGAGGTATTCCACGCAAAAGTATGCTGCCGAACCACATCCATATCGAGTATTATTTGCTTTAATCACGGCTTCTTCGGCACTGGAAAAAGAATCGATGGCAACGATTGGTCCGAATGGTTCATCCATCATGATTTTCATAGCCGGTGTAATGTTGGTTACAACTGTTGGTTCAAAGTAACATCCCTGGTTGAATTTTAAGCCCTCTGGCCTTTTTCCGCCGCACTCAATCCGAGCACCATGAGATAAAGCATCTTGAATGAATTCTTCCAT
>CAYXPO010000682.1:0-3102 GCA_964466925.1 uncultured Nitrospirales bacterium | reverse complement strand
GGAAGACATCCGGGGGGGCTTTGCGGAAATGCGCCCGGATTTACAGATGCAGAGCGTGTACGCCTCCGGGGCGGCGCTGTTCCGCGACCTCAAGGCGTTGCCGAAAGCGCGCATGATATACGAGGGGCGGCATCTGGAGCATTTTGATCCTTCCAAAATTGCGTCGTCGCGGCTTCCCGTCTTGGAAGGCTCCGCCTTGCCGGAGAAAAACGAAGGGCCGAATGCCGAAGCGTCCCTTGAACGCGGCAAAAGCAATGACGCGGCGGCGGTGCAAATAGAGAAAACACGCCCCGGCGTGCTTGTCATGGCGGATGCCTGGTATCCGGGATGGACCGCCACGCTCGACGGAAAAGCGGCGGATATCTTCCCGGTGGACGGGGTGTTCCGGGGGGTTGAAGTGGGGGAGGGGGAACATCTGGTGGCTTTTTCGTATGAGCCCTTTTCCCTTGAGGCGGGAAAGTGGATAAGCGCCTTCGCCGCCGTGGGTGTGTTGATCAGCCTGCGCCATGTATTGCTGCGGAAGCGGCAACCGTTTGAAGGGTTGTCGTGAGGCGGGATGTGTGAAAAAATAAAGTGGGTGAGGGGACGGTACGATGGACATTATGGACAAGATGGACAGTGTGGACGGGGTGGATGCGATGGAATGTAGTATGAATTGCTGTTTAAGGGGAATGTTTAGGGTTCCAGCCGCTTCATGAGTTCGAGGGCTTGGGGATTGGCGGGATCGAAGAGCAAGAGGGTGTCAATGTGTTTACGGGCTTCGTCAAATCGCTTCAATTCCACGAGCAGGGCGGCATATAAATGGATGAATTCAAGATTGCCGGGGAAAAATTCCACAAAATCATGCAGCACCGCGGCTGCCTCTTCCCGCCGGTTCAGTGTCCCGGCCAGCGCGGCAAAGGGTTGCAGGAGCGCGGTCTGTTCAAAATTGGCGGTAAGCGCGGCGCGGAAGTAGTCGAAGGCCCGCGTTTGGTTTCCTTCAGCCAGCATAATCAGCCCAAGCGATCCCAGTGTACGGGGATGGGCGGGATCGGCCTTCAGGGCCTTTTCCAGCCAGGGTTTTGCTTCTTCCGGGCGGTTCATTCCCACCAATGAGGTTCCATATTCCGAGAGCAAGTCGGGAATCGGGTGAAGGTTCACGGCTTCGCGATAATGTGGTTCTGCTTCTTCAAGGCGGCCCAAGTGCGTCAGGGCCTTGGCCATAAGGCGCCGCCGTTCCCATTCTTTCACTCCAACCGCATCCGAGGCCAGCAGATAGGCCGCTTCGTAATGCTCAAGATTATAGGCCTGCCGCGCGCGTTCCAGACGGTCCACGCCGGGATGGCATGCCAGTACTACCCACTGGTAGACCAGGAAGGCCTCGCGATCTTCGTCTGTTGCATTGCGCAGGGTGAGCTTGTGCAGGGAAAGGCTGCCATCGGGATTCTGGGGAAGTTTTTCGGGCGCCTGCATGTTGAGGGGGCCGATGTGGGCCGCTTCCAGATCCGCCTCGCGGATCATGTCCTCGGCGGTCTGACGGGTGAAGAAGCGCAGGTGGGTGGAGTCGAGAATGCCCGCGTCCATATAGGTCCACGCGCCGGAAACGAGCATGGAGACAACTTCGTAATATTGAACATTCGGCAGGCTGATGACGATGACGCCGTCCGGGGCAAGACACCGGGCCAGTTTTTTCAGCACGGCGGCGGGCTCCACCAGGTGTTCGAGGACATCCGCGCAGACAATGGAATCGAAATAACCGTCCGCAAAGGGGAGGTCCATTGTTTCGATGTTGCCCTGGAGCACGCGGTCGAGCACGCGTTGCGCCCGGCGGCAGGCCTCGTCCACCATCTCGATGCCGGTGACTTCCATCGCCTTGAATTCTTTTTTCAGCGTGGCGCCAAGCAGGCCCGCGCCGCATCCCACATCCAGCAGGCGGCGGGTCCGAAGCGGAATATGCTGAATGACCTCGTACCGGGGATGCGCGTAGTATTCCTGTTCTTTGGGGGCGGCTGGGCGCTTGGCATGGTCCGCCGCGAGCGTTTCGGCTTCCTTCAGGATGATCTCCAAGCGGTGCGCGTAGGTGTGTTGCGAAAGAACCAGGTGTTGCCCGGCCCGCGCGATGCGCTCCCGCTCGTCCTGATTGTCAAGATAGTGTTGAATCAGCCCGATAACGTCTTCATCGCTGCGATAAATGACCAGGTGTTTTCCGTCCTCAAACAGGTCTTCCAAACCGATGGCGGGGTCGGTGATTAGCAGAGCGCCCGCGGCCATGGCCTCGAAGACCCGCATGTTCACATCTTTGTTATGGCAGGCGTTCACAACGATCTTGGCTTGGGAGTAAATGCGCGCCATGTCTTCCGGCCAGAATTTTCCGATTTTGTTGTTGGGGAAGCGGGCGGCGATTTCGTCAAATAAGCGGGCGCGGCGCCCGCCGTCTTCCAGGTTGAGGCTGCCGACGTAGGCCACATCATAAATCCGTTCCAGCGGTTCCTGGGGATACAGGGACGGCATGCAGCCCAAGGGCAGCCATTCGACGCGCGGGATGCCTGCGGCGCGGAAGTGTTCGATTTGGGCCTTTTGGGCAAGGAATACGGCGTCGAAATGGCGCGCCACTTCGATGCGCGGGGCGAGGCTGACATGCGTATCAATCAAATAGGCGATTTTGGGCATGGGCAATAGGTGGATGTCATCCGCCACGCGGTCCATGCCGGAATCCACCCATAAATAGAGGTCCGCCGCGTATCCATTGGGCAGGGCCTTCCAGAGCGCGGCATAAGTGTCGTTGAAGGCGGTTTTGATGCGTTGCGGAGGGTAGGGGGGGATGGGCGGTTGAAACCCCCAGTGCAGAAGCATGTCTTCCGGCAGGCGCGGACCAACCGTGAGCACGTTGCATTGTTTGTGCGCGCTTTCCTCGAAGTAGCGGGCGGTGGTAAAGGGCGAGGCCATGTAATGGAGCAGGAGGCCGCGCGGTTTTTGAAAACGGATCTGGTGCATGCGCGGCGTGTGTCCTTGGGCGGCTTCGAAGATGGCGGCGCGCCATTGTTCGGTGAACGCCTCCAAGGGGAATTTCCGGGCCACCATGGCGCGCCCGCGCGCGCCTATCTCGCGGGCCAGCTTCGGATT
>CAYXPO010000681.1:0-3110 GCA_964466925.1 uncultured Nitrospirales bacterium | reverse complement strand
CAATGCGTTAAGCATTGTGCGCGGTGGCATGCGAATTCAATCCTCCGGTTGTAGAAATTGGCTCCCCCCCTTTAACCAGCGTTCCATGGAACGTTTTCCGCCTGTGATAGGTCTCACTTCATGATCGGGCTTGTTCAAGGTGTCAGGACTGCCCAAACAACGGGAAAGCGGGGCCTTTTGGTCAAAACGGTTAAATGTGCAGAGGCCGTTCACACCGGCGCGCCAGGAATGCCTCAGGCGTATTTTTTCAAGAGATTCCAGAGCCGGATGGTCAGCAGGTCAAACGCCATGCGCAGGGAGTCCGAAACAGGATGCACCCGCGATTCGGGATTGTTCCGCCAGCGCACGGGCACTTCATCAGTGCGCAACCCCTGCTTCTTCGCGATATAGAGCAGTTCTGCGTCGAAACTGAAGCGAAACACGCGCTGCCGGGGAAAGACGATTTCGCAGGCGCGGCGGGTGAAGCCTTTGAAGCCGCATTGGGTGTCTTTGAATTGCGTGAGGCCCAGCAGGCGCAACAAGACATTAAAGGTGCGTCCCATGGATTCGCGATACCACGCCTGGCGCACCACGATATCGGAATCGGGCAACGCCCGCGAGCCGATGACAATATCCGCCCCATCCTCAAAGCGGGGCCAGAGCTTTTCCAGTTCCTCGATGGGCGTAGCGGCGTCCGCATCGTAATACACCCGGTAATCCCCCGCGGACGCGGTCATCCCCGTGCGCACCGCATAGCCTTTGCCACGGTTGGGCGTGTAGGAAATGCATTTCACAGGGGTTCGGCAATGGGCCTGCTCGAATTGGGCGGCGGCCTCCCGCGTGCGGTCGCGGCTGCCGTCGTCCACGATGATCACTTCAGACGCATACGGCTGGGCATCCAGATAGGCAAGCGCCCGCCGGAGCGAATCGCCCAGCCGTTGTTCCTCGTTATACGCGGGGATGATCAGTGACAACCGCACGCAGTCGTTCCCCTGGGTAATGGGTGTTCGCTGGATCAATTCAGCGGCTTCACCCAGATGTTCCGGTATTTCACAGGATTGCCGTGGTCTTGCAGCATGAGCACGCCCTGGGAGGCTTCCTGATCGCTGACACCGCCCGGCGTGGGGCTGTCCATCACCAGTTTGTTGTGAATGATAACACCGTTGTGCAGAACGGTAATTTCGGCATTCGACAGCTTTTTGCCGTTCGCGTCGAACTTGGGCGCGATGAACGTGATGTCATAGGTCTGCCATTGCAGGGGCGGCAGACACGGCGCGGCCAAGGGGACGGCCTTCTTGTAGATGCCGCCGCAGAGATTGTCCGCCGGGACATCCGCGAAGCTGTCCAACACCTGGACTTCATAGCGGCCCATAATATAGACGCCGCTGTTGCCGCGGCCCTGGCCCAGTTCATCAGGCATGAAGGGCGTCATAAACTCAATGTGGTATTGTGCATCGCCAAATTCCTGCTTGGTGACCATGCTGCTGCCGCCGATTTGCATGCCGCCATCCTCGGTAATGCCCCAAGTAAGCGGCCAGCGCTGCCAACTATCCGTGTTTTTGCCGTCAAACAACACCACCGCGCCCGCCGGCGGGGCCATGCCGAGCGTGGGCGGCTTAATAACCGTGCGCTTGAGTTCAAAGGCGACCGCCGGGCATTCTTTGCACGTGTCCGCGCAAGTTTTACTACATTTCCCGCAGCATTTTTTATCACATTTCTGGCTGCATTTCTTTGCACAGCATAGCGGGCATTTTTTCCCGCACTTTTTATCGCAGGCCGCCAAGGGAGTAAAACAACCCGTCAGGGTCTCATTCTTGATCGAGGCCTTTATCGCATAGGCGCCGCCGAGCGCTTCGCCCAAATCAATAGTGCCGGAAAAGTCCGCTTCCTTCGGGGCGGCTTTCTTGCCCTGGATTTCGAAGCGCAATTCCTTGTTTGCCTCCGCACTCAGGAAGAATACGGCGCGATACGTGAACTTGGGCATGGTGGCCACCTGGACGCGCAGGGTCTTCCCTTCCAGGGCTTTTCCGGTGAGGCCGCCCTGGTAATTGCCCATAATGAAATCATCGTCCGCAGCCATCGCGGACCACGCCATGGCCATAATCACGGTTGTCATTAACACGGTCAACGAACGCATAAAGATCAATCTCCCAATGGTTTCTTTCGCCTGAACATAGACAAGGCGCACTGTATCAAAATATGGACCCCGCGGCAACTTGGTTTGTTTCAAAGACCGATACCGCCTTTCCGCATTGATAGGCCTTTAACGCGGTGTTATACTTCTTTTTTCTTTGGCTTGGCAGGAAAGGCATAGTGTGTTCCGGTTCGCATTATTGGGCAGCGGAAGCAGCGGCAACGCCACGCTGATCGTCTCCGCGTCCGCAAAAATCCTGATTGACAACGGATTCAGCCTGAAACAACTCCAAACCCGCATGGCCGCGCTCGGCCAAACGTTGGACGGACTTGACGGCATCTTTATCACCCATGAGCATTCAGACCACGTGGGCGGCATCGGCGTGTTGGGCCGCAAGATGGAGGTACCCGTCTTCATGACCCAGGGCACCCGGGAGAATCTTCCCCCGGCGGTGGGGAAAGTGCCCCGGATTGAATGTTTCGAGGCCGGGGAGGCCATCCCCATTGGCGATTTGACGGTTCACAGTTTCAGCGTGTCGCACGATGCCGCTGATCCGGTCAGTTACACCATCGCCACGGCGGACGCCAAACTCGGTTTTGCCACGGATTTCGGCCATCCCTCCCAGTTGGTGCGGGCGCGGCTCGCCGGGTCTCACGCGTTGGTCCTCGAAGCCAATTATTGCCCCGACATGCTGCGCCGGGGCCCCTATCCTCCGCAGGTGCAGCAGCGGATTCGCGGGCGGAACGGCCACCTGTCGAATCAGGACATGACCCGCCTGCTGGACGATCTGCTGCATGATCAATTGCGGACGGTCGTGCTGGTGCACCTCAGTGAAAACAACAACACGCCCGATCTGGCGCAAAAAATGGCGGCGCAAGTGCTGCACGGCCACGCCGCCACACTCCATATCGCCGCACAGGACGCACCCACGCCTTTCTTCGAGGTGCGGCCATGACCCCCTTGGAATTTCTACGCAGCGAAGCGGCCCTTGCCGTAA
>CAYXPO010000680.1:0-3112 GCA_964466925.1 uncultured Nitrospirales bacterium | reverse complement strand
CAGGTAGGCATACGACAGGAACTTGCCCATGACATTCCAGTCCAGAAAGTCCTCCACCGACAGCAAGGTGCGGGTAAGCACGCTGGCGCCCTGCGGGTAATCCACACTGAGCGCATAGCCCGCCTTGAGCAGTTCCAGCGCTTCTTTGGGCCCGTGCGCCGTGGCGGACGAGGGACAGAACAAAATGTTAAAATCCGACAGGTACTCCGGATACAACTGCTTCGGATACCACAGCCCCTTCTGAAATCCCGGCTGGAGCGCGCCCTGAGCGTTATAGGTCAAGGCATTGGACGGAAACAGCGCGCCCTTTGATTCACCGGAGTACATCCGGCATATCAGCCCCAATTGCTTGAGGTTGTTGGCGCAACTCGAACGCCGCGCCGCTTCCCGCGCGCGCGCCAGCGCCGGCAGAAGAATGGCGGCCAAAATGCCAATAATGGCGATGACCACCAGCAACTCGATCAGTGTGAACCCGTTTTTGCGCATGTCTCCTCCTCGGGTCTATTTTACCGGCCCCAGCTCCGTGCGGATCTCTCCGTTTCGACGGGGCAGAATCCATCCTCGGACGGCACGGTTCCCGGGCAGGCATAGTAGCCGCCGGGATTAAAGAACTGAATCAAGCGCAGTAATTCCGAGAGATTGATGCGCCAATCCCGCGGATTGTAATCGCTGTCGTGTGGCGCACAATCCTGAACGCCCGGTCCCGGCGCATAACCGTCTTCCGTGCCGGGCGCGCAATGGAACCCGTCCGAGGCGGAGAATTGGATGACGCGCAGCAGTTCGGATAAATCTATCCGGTGGTCTTTGTTTTGGTCGGCGGTATGATAGCGTTCGCCTTGACCTTCCTCCGCTCCTTCTCCTTCAGGCGTGCCTTCGCCCTCTATGACACCTTCCGGTTGACCTTCCATGATCCCTTCCATGCCCCCCTCGCCTTCTTCTCCGCCTTCGCCCTCTTCACCCTCGGGGGGAGCGCCCAAGGAGAGGATGACATTTACAAACGCATGACAGGGTAATTGCGATTCCGCCAATGGATTTTGCAGGACAACCCGTCCTTCCGGAACGGTATTGCTATAATCCCGGAATATCATGCCCAACTGTAAGGGTGCGCTTTCCAGGGCCGCCGTGGCTTCTTCCAGGGTGAGGCCCGCCAAATGGGGCACGGACGTATAACATCCGCCGAGGGACACGACAATATCCACCACCGTATCGCACAGCATGACCAAACCGTATACGGGGGTTTGCTGGAGGATGAGCCCTTCCGGGACAAAGTCGTCGAATTCCTGGGTTACCTCGCCCAAGATCAGATGGGCGGCGGCCAGCGCGGTTTCCGCCGCTTCCTGGGAGAGGTTGAGCAGATTGGGGACCATCGTATAGCAGCTTCCCAAGGAAACAATAATATCCACCGGGGAACCAAACGCCACTACGGTTCCCGCCGCCGGGGTTTGGGCAAACACCTGATTCACCGGAACGTCGCTATTGTATTCGGACGTAACATTGCCCAGGAGCAAATTGTTGTAAGCCAGAATCGCCTCCGCCTCCGCCTGGGTCTTGCCGGACAAATTGGGCACCGTCACCGTCGTGGGGCGGAACACCGCTATCAGATCAACATTGTGCGTCATGGTTCCGGAGATCGTGAGGGCGGCGGGGTCCTGGCCTTCCGGGACGGCACCCTGCCAGTGCGCGAATACATCCGCGCCGGGAACTGCGGTCACCTCAAACGGACTGCCCTCCAAAAACCAGTATTGTCCAGGGGGCGGAATGGTGAAACCGCCGCCGATGACTTGCAAATACAAGTACCAATCGCCGGGTTCAAAGGTGGCGGTCAGGGTCCGGTTCTGGTCCATGGGAATTACCGGGTCCGGCGCGGTGGCGTCCACGCCCGCGGGCACATCCCCGGCCCAATGGGTAAACACCTTGTTGCCCACATTGACGGCGTGAATGACCGGCGTGGCGCCGGCGGTATAGCCGAACGTGCCGGAGGGATTGGTGGCGCCGCCGCCGGCCTGATTCACGGTAAGGCGGTATCCGGCGGTGGCGAGGTTGTATGTGACACTTTTGTTTGCGTTAATCAGCAAGGTAGACGCGAAATCGAATGTGACGAGATCGCCGGAGAACCCGCCCCAGTAGGAGGACGCGCTGGGGGTCACTTCGAGAAACGCGGTGCGCCCCGCCATATACTGATAGACGCCTGCGGGATGCGAGAGGTAATCCGCGCCGCCGCCTCCGGCCACGGCGGTGGTCAGGGTATAGTCCCCCGGGGTGAACACGGCGGTGATCGTCAAGTTGCTGGTGAGGGAGAGGATTTGACCGGGTGCGGAGGGATCATTTTCTTCGGGCAATCCTTCCCAATGGTTAAACGCATCGCCTCCGGCGTGGATGAGGGATTGAATGCGCAGTGTGGAACCATAGGTGAACCCATAGGTTCCCGGGGGCGGCGCGATGCCGCCATCACCGGCAACGCCGAGGGTGAGGGTCCACTGCGCGGGGATATAATGCGCGGTGATGGTCCGGGCTTGGTCCATGGTGATCGTGAGGGTCATGCTGGCGGGATTATTACTGCCGAGGTCGCCGGACCAATGGCTGAAGGCCCAGCCATTCGTGCCCAGTTCGGCGGTAATCTGCACGCGTTCGCCTTGGGCGTATTCGTATTGCAGGCCGGGGTCCGGGGCGCTGGGAGGAGTGGTAGTGCCCTCGCCCTCGAGGATCAGGGTAAGCGTCATATTGGCCTGGGCGAAATGCGCGGTGAGGTTTCGGTTCTGGTCCATCAGCACTGGCAATTCGCGCGCCATGGGATCCGCGCCGACGGGAAGGTCCCCGGTCCAGCCATCAAAGACATAGCCACTTGCAGGATTGACAGTCAACACGGGCTCCAAGCCTTCGGCGAAATAGCTGGAACCCCCAACGTTCACCCAGCCCTGGCCGTCCGTTGTCACATTCAAGCGATACCCGGTATTGGTGTAATTGGCCGTGATGGCCTTATTGCCGTCCATGAGTATATTGGCGGACAGGTTGTCGGAGTCCGAGGTTACGTCACCCGTCCAGCCCGCAAAAAAACTGGTGGGCGAAGTGTTGGCATTGACATAAGCGGTCTGGCCATTCCTATAGGAGAACA
>CAYXPO010000679.1:0-3119 GCA_964466925.1 uncultured Nitrospirales bacterium | reverse complement strand
GCCCACCCCCGCCCGCTTCATCGCCTCCAAGTCCGCCGTGATGCCTTCCTTCGTGATGTTTCCATTCATCCAGTGCCACCACGTATGGGGCCGCGCGCTGTCCGGCGGATTCAGAAAGCCCTGCTCCAGCGTTGCTTCCTCCGCCCACAGGCCACCGGCCAAACAGCACAATGTCATGCTCAACACCCACCGCCCAAAGGCTTCTCGCAGAGCGACGTTCTCCCGGAACATGGACCTTCCTCCTATAGTTCGCCAACATTTCCATAGCAGCATAGGAAAAGAACACGCCCCGTGGCAAACATTTCCAATTACCCGTCATCTTTTGTTCAATCAGCCGATTGTCCTCTCGCCGTTTGTTCGACACCCTTCGGGGTCGCTGATCTAAGGGCGGGTGGGGCACTGTTCCGGGGGTCTCGGGGATTCGACCCCTAGCCTCTTTCTTTCAAACCTTCGGTACGGGTTATGTTGGCGTAGATTTATTTTGCGCACAATTTCAAAAACACAACACCAGTGCAGAATCATTCTGCACCAACCCCAACAACCATTTCCCCGCTTCCTGAGTGCCTGCGTTCCAGATGACAAAGAAATCCAACGCCCGCCCCGGCCCCGGTTTTTTCGTGTGTTTCGCTCATTTTACCCTCGTTCCCAAATTGCATTTGGGAACGTGCTTGTCCCCAAAGTTGGACTTTGCCAATACCTGTTAAGGGAATGAATCCCCGTCAGGAAAAACAGGACCGCTCACAACCATGGGAGGTGTGGGACTCGCAATGACAAGCATGATCGCGCATAATAAGGGAAACTTGGGAGATGCCGCCATGACAAGCATTTTACTGTTGGGTTTGGGTATGTTTTCGTGGGCCGCGGATGCGCCGGCTTCGGCGCAGGAGGGCAAAATCCCGCCCGCGCCGCTGTTCTGCGATCCTGTGTACGACGGCGCGGCGGACCCCGCCATCATTTGGAACCGCGAAGAAAAGGCTTGGTGGATTTTTTACACGCAGCGCCGGGCCAATCAAAAAGACGAACCCGGGGTGCGCTGGGCGCATGGCACGGATATCGGCATCGCGGAATCCAAGGACGGCGGTTTCACGTGGACCTATAAGGGCACCGCCAAGGGACTTCCCATTGAAGCAGGCCGCAATAGCTTCTGGGCGCCGGAAGTGATTTTCCATGAGGGAACCTATCACATGTTTGTGAGTTATGTTCCCGGAATGCACGACGATTGGTCCGGCGAACGATACATTCTTCATTACACGGGAAAGAACCTTCTTGACTGGACCTTTGTAACCAAGCTTGCATTGTCCAGCGCGCATGTGATTGATCCGTGCGTGTACCGCCTTCCCGAGGGCGTATGGCGGATGTGGTACAAAGACGAAGCCGGCGATTCACATATTTATGCGGCGGACAGCCCGGACTTGAATGTGTGGACCGTGGCGGGGCCGATCATTACGGATCGAAGCGGGGAAGCGCCAAACGTCTTTGAATTGGGCGGATACTTCTGGATGCTCACGGACAGCGGCGGATTGAACCTGTACCGATCCAAGGACGGCAAGCAATGGGCCTATCAGGGGCCGTTCATGCAATCCCCCGGCGCCCGGCGGGACGATGGGGCGTGCGCGCAACACGCTGATGTGCTCGTGCAGGGCGATCATGCGTATATCGTCTATTTTGTGCACCCCTTCGGGAAAAAGCATGTGGAGCCGGACAAGCACCGCTCCGTACTCCAAATCGCCCGCCTGCGCGTGGAAAAGGACCGGCTGACCGCGCAACGCGACACGCCGTTTGTTCTTGCGTTGACTCCTTCGGAGAAGAATTGAAAAATCACCGCGGTCTTTTTTCGTGTGCCTAGAAATAGATGACCGTGGAGAGGTAGAGGATGTGCTGGTCAACGCCGACGCTGGTGTCGCGCAAGCCGAAGGTGGCTTGGCGGACGTTGTCGCCCCAGCGGTAGACATAGGCCATATCGAGGTTGACGCGGTTATAGAGGAGCAGGCCGGCGCCGAGGGAGAATCCAAAGAAGTCATCCACCTTCCCGCTGCCTTTTTTAAGTCCGAGCCAACTGCGTTGTTGGTTGCTGGCGGGCTCGGGATCATAGAACACGCCCGCGCGCAGGCTGGGGAGGTAATTCTGCTTGGGTTTTTTCTCGAACAGGAAGACATATTCCGCGCCGAGCCGCACGGTATAGGTGGGATCGTTGGGGCTCAGGGACTTGGTCATTCCGGTGACCCCCGACCGTTTGCGCATGCTTAACTGGCTGTTTTTGGGGTCGCGGATGACGAATTCGTCCCACTCGCGGCGGGTGACATCGAAGGACACGGTAAGGCGGTCGCCGGGGAAACGGTAGGCGAGGCCGATGCCAAACGCGCTGGGAAAATCGTATTGGAGGGGCCGCACGCTGCGGGTGTAGCCGGGCATGGCCCCAATTTGGCTCAGCCGCACCACTTCGGTGTATTTCACCCGGGCCTTCAGTTTGCTGTGGTAGACCGCGCCGATGCTCAGCCGTTCCGTGGGTTTAATCAGCACGCCCACGGTGAAGTTCATGCCGTCGAAGTTCTCGTAGTTTTTCTCGACGCGCAATTTGGCCTGGTTAAAGGCGGCAAACGTGCCGTTGATAAGGCTGTGGGCGCGTTCTTCCTGGCGAATCTCCCATTCGTTATTCGGGAGGATGTCGTGGTAGTAGAGGTTGAGGACCGCACCGACGGAAATGCGGTTGGTGATTTCAAAACCAAATGCGGGGGAAAGGGCGGCCAGTTCACCCCGCTGGCGGTAGCGGATGTCACTGAAGGTGGTGGCCAAGCCGCCGCCGGGCAGCGCGCCGAGTTTGTTGAAATCCACGTTGATGTCCCGGTCGAAATCGTACTTGCGCTGGTAATTGAGGCTGAGCACGAGGTTGCGCCCGGCGATGGTCCAAGGGATGGGCCAAGCCACGCTCAAGTAATTCACGCCATTGAGATCGAGGACATCGCTGCTGTTGAGTCCAAAATGTTCTTTCGAGCGGATATTCTCGGTGAAGAAATCAAAATCATGCACAAGGGAAATTTCAGGGCGTTCGAGCTGGGTGAGCCCGCCGGGATTCCACGAAGCGGCGGTGGCGTCGTCGGCGACGGCGATAAACGCTCCGC
>CAYXPO010000678.1:1837-3120 GCA_964466925.1 uncultured Nitrospirales bacterium | reverse complement strand
AATATCCGTGATTTGGTTTTTATCCAAGATGACGGAACGAAGGCCCGTGCAGGAAGTGAGCGCGGCAATGCTGGTAATTTGATTCTGGCTTACATCAAGTTCCCGGAGGCTGGTTACCCCGGCTAGACCCGAAATATCCGAAAGTTGGTTGCCTACCAGACCTGCCTGCTGAAGACTGGTGCAACCGGACAAATCCGGCAGCGAGGTAATCAGGCACCCATGTATCTGCAGCATCTGAAGGTTTGTGTAATGGGCGATCACACTGATATCCGATATGGGCATAAACAAAAGGGCTAACACAACACCGGGGTTGATTCCGGTCAATCCGCTGATGTCGGTCAGGTTCGCCTCCGCTATCAAAGCAAGCGCCTGTAAATGAGTAAGGCCGTTGACAAGGGGAATATCGGAGTTTTTAAGGCCGCAGTTGATACAGCAAAAAAAGCCGAGCGTGTCCGCCACATCCGATAACGGCGCAAAACTGCTGATGGTGCTGGAAGCAATCCAAAGCTGCGCCAGGCGGTCCATGGTGCTAATGGCCGCGATGCTGGCAATCCCCGTATTCCCCATGAGGCTGAGATATTCCAGATTGACCAGTCCCGCGAGGGGCGCGATATCCGAGATCAGATTGACGCCTGTTTGCAGCGGATTGATACTGCTGTCTTCCATCATGTCCACCCCAAAGCCCAGGTCCAGGTGCTTCAACGCCGTCAATCCGCTCAAGGGCGTCAAATCGGAAATCTGGTTCATCCCCAAGTTAAGGTTCGTGAGTGAAACACAGGCCTGCAATCCGGTAAGATCGGCGATCCCCAGTCCCTTGGCATTCAAGGCGGTGAACCGGGTGTCCGACAATTCGGTGTCCTGCGGGGGCGTACTGAGGGTCAACCCCGTGGCCGCCGCCCATTGCGTCTTCACCGCACTCAGCAAGGCATTGTCATTGAAGGTCACCGGGGCGGACACCGCCGAAAAGGATGCGGCGGCAATCCCCAGAAAAACAACCCAGTGCGGCCATTTGGTTGTAGACATCTGCACACCCTCCTTACGTGATTAAACCCAAACCATCTGAACTCGCGTTTTTCCAGTATATTTCGCATTTCAGTATATAACAAGCCTGCCCAAACGCCAACTTTTTCGTGTTACGGGGCCGGGGCCGGGTGATCGTGAAGAAATCCTTCAGTGGACGCCGCGCTTTTCCGGGAAATTTTCTTTTTCCCGGCCACGGGATTAAGGTATTATTTTCTGAATGCACGCCAAGGAACGGATATGCCCAGAAAAAAAGTGATGCC
>CAYXPO010000678.1:0-1823 GCA_964466925.1 uncultured Nitrospirales bacterium | reverse complement strand
TATGAGGCGCTTTATCAACGCTACCGGGAATTGACCCGGGAAGTGGACCATTTGTCCACGCTGCGTGAGATTGGCCTGGCCATCAGCGGCTCCCTGGAAATGAGTGAAACCCTGTCCATTATCGCCCATGTCGTACAGGGCGCCCTCGATGTGCGCCGGTTGACCCTCTACACCCCCGCCCAAGAAGGAGATTCACTGCAGCCGGTGGTGGCCAAATATGGGAACGATCTCATCACCAAGGACCGTCTGGAAGAGGAATTTGAACCCCGGAAAGGCTCCGTCCTCGGAAAAACCATGGAATCGCGCAGTGTGACTCTGCAGCATCTCCCGGGGACCGCGCGGGCCTTGGTGCCCTTGGTGGCGAAAGGCGAACCCCTGGGGGTCATGGTCTTGGAAGACCGTCTGGATGGAAGCCCCTTTTCCGAGGAGGACACGGCGCTGTTGCAACAATTGGGGTCGCAAATCGCCATCGCCATGCACAATGCCCAGTTGTACGCCATGGCGGTCACGGATGGGCTGACGGGGCTGTACGTGCGGCGCTATTTCGATTTGCGGATGCAGGAGGAATTCGCGCAGGCGGCGCGTTATAACCGTGTGTTTTCCATGATGCTGTTCGACATCGATCACTTCAAAAAGTTTAACGACACCCACGGCCATCAAACCGGTGACAGCGTGTTGCGCCAATTCGCCAAACTCCTGCAAAAAAACACCCGGCGCTCGGATATTTGCTGCCGGTACGGCGGCGAGGAGATGACGGTGATCCTGCCCGAAACCAGCCTGCAGGAGGCTTCCCTCCTGGCCAACAAGCTCTGCGCGATCATACGCAACCATCCATTCACCGGTGCGGAAGACCAGGAACTTTCCGTCACCACCAGCATTGGCGTTTCAGTGTATGGCCCGGAACACACCCGCCCGGAATCCATGGTACAGGCCGCGGACCAGGCTTTGTACCAAGCCAAGCAATTGGGCCGGAACCGGGTGGAGCTGGCGGGACTTTAACCGATGAACAAAGAAATTCAGGGAGAGGAATTGTAGTATATGGACGCAAAATGGGCCGCCGCGGCCGGCATACTGCTTCTGCTGCTGATTATCGCGCCGCTGCTGCTGTTTTCCGGGAAGACCGCTCACCCCCCCGTCCCCACACAAACCCAACCGTCCCCCCAAGCCACTCCTGGCCTGCCGGCGCGTGATCCCAACGTTCCGATCATCACGAAAGCCCAATATGATGCCATAAAGAATGGCATGACCTACGATCAGGTCACGGACCTCATCGGCGCCATGGAAACCGAATCTAAAAGCGTGTATAACAAAGGCGTGTCCGGCTACACCGGCCCCTCGGTCATGGCTTGGCACACCTGGAAAAACCCCGATGGCTCCTTTGCCAGCATCGGGTTCATGTCGAATAAAGTCGAAGAAAAAACAGAAGAAAACCTGAAATAACCGGCAGCAACCCCCGGCAGTACAAGGAGTTTCCGAAGATGTGGAGAATGTTACTTGCGTCCTGTCTTTCCCTGTTGGTATGCGGCATGGCCTCCGCGCAAGACACTGTCCTGAACATCATGTCGTTCAATTTGCGGCACGGTTTGGCCAAAGACGGGGACAATTCATGGCCGAACCGCCGGGAGTTGCTGCTGGAAACCATCAAACACTGCAATCCCGATATTCTGGGCACGCAGGAATGCCGGGACATGCAGGCCGAGTACCTGGAACAGAACCTGCCGGAATACCGTTGGATCGGCATAGGCCGCGATCCCGGCGGCCAAGGCGAGATGACGGCGGTTTATTACAAGAAAAACCTCCTGCTCCCCATCGCTTCCGGAAAT
>CAYXPO010000677.1:0-3123 GCA_964466925.1 uncultured Nitrospirales bacterium | reverse complement strand
CATGTATGGAATTGTCCGGCAGCGCACCTGGCGCAAAACCTTCCTCGCGCCGGTGCAGCACGTACGGGATTCCGTCGTCGCGGGATTAACCGCCTATCTCGAACAAACCCGGCCCGAATGGGAACAGGCCCTCGCCGAACGCGCCGAGCGCGAACAGGCCGATTGGGAACAGGCGGAACGGGAGCGTTTGGAGCGCGAACAGGCCGATTGGGAACGCGCGCAACAACAGAGTGAACCGCCCGCGCCCGTCCCTGCCGAGGGTGGGATTGAAGCCGCGCCCCCCGTGGAACCGCCCCCGGTTGTGGCCGCGCCGCCGGTGAGTCCCGCGCCCGCCGCCAGTGAAACACAGCCCCTTGGCGGGCCCGTTCAAACGCAAAACACCCCGTAAACCGCGGCCGGACTTTACATATCATGCCCAATAAACAACGGCATCGGGGGCGGCATCCCGAAGATGATCGGTTGTTCAGCGAACGCTGCCTTCCAAGGCTGCGCGCGGGCGCGGCGGATTTGTCCTTCCTCCACACGCGCGGCTACGCGGAAAAAGCCGCCCTCAAGCTGGTGGGCGATCATTATCAACTCGATACCCGGCAGCGCATGGCCCTGCAGCGTACCGCGTGTTCCGATGCCGCCGTGCAGCGGCGCATCCGGCATCACATTGATCCGGGAACGTTGGAAGGCGCCCTAGTCGCCATTGACGGGTACAACCTGCTCATCACGGTGGAAAGCGCCCTGTCCGGCGGAATCCTGCTGGAAGGCCGCGACGGCTGCATCCGCGATCTGGCCAGCCTGCACGGGGCCTACCATCGCGTCGAGGAAACGCTCCCTGCCGTATTGCTGGCGGGACGGCTCCTTGAACGTTTGCACGTGGCCTCCGCCCAATGGTATTTCGACGCCCCTGTCTCCAATAGCGGCCGCATGCGGTCGCTCCTGCTCCAAACCGCTCACGAACACGCCTGGCCCTGGCAGGCCGAACTCCTTCCCAATCCGGATCATTATCTAGCGTCCTGCGATGCCGTGGTGGTCTCTTCCGACAGCGCCATCCTCGACCAATGCGAACGCTGGACCAATCTTTTGCCGTTGCTTATAGCGTGCATTCGCCCCATCCCCTCCATACTCCGCCTTTTTAAATGCTGACAGCCTTGAATGGCATATAGTTAACCCGAATTCCTCACCACCTATGTTTTACGATTGCTACTGCGAGTTCCCCGCCATCTTCGGGGGCGGTTCGCGGAAGGACTCACGGCCAAGCCCGGAGACGGCCTTGACCGTACCACCCGGAGGGGAAGGGGTATGGAGTAAAGCCGTTTATTACTGCGTGGCACGGTCAATCCGCCGAAGGTGGATTGGCCGTGGATGTTATTGGCAGCGAAGCGAAGTAATCTCGGAGCCACAAATGGTTAACAATCAGGCGAAATTGCTTCGCTCCGTGGAAACACGCCAAATGGTGGATAGATTGTATGTTCCTTACAGGGAGTTTCTTTCCTTAGGCGTCCTGTGCGAAGATAGGCGCGTGGGAAAGAAGTCTTTTCCTGCGGAGGGAATGGACGTATCCGGCGCGGACTTTTTACCCCCATGGGAACAACCGATTCAGGATGATGCAATGGCGGCACAGTTGAGTTGGCGGGAGAAAATTTTTTACGGGCTGGGCGGCATGGCGATGAGTCTTCCGGACACCGTGTTCACACAGTGGATTTTCATGCGGTATGTGCCCAATGCCGAAGCGGCCGTGGTGAATGCAAAGTTGTTTGGCATGTTCTATTTCACGGCGCGGATCGTGGGCGCGATCGCGGAACCTGTCATTGGAAACTGGAGTGACAACGTCCAATCACCGTCCGGGCGGCGCCTTCCGTTTGTGCGCCGGACGTTGGTCCCCTTTGCGCTGGCATTTTTCCTGATGTGGTTTCCCCCCGTCCAGGGCATGCACTGGATCAATGCCGTGTATGCCTATTTCATGATTCAAGCCTACCTCCTGTGTTTCCCCACCTTGATTACGCCCTACTTGGCGCTGATGCCGGAGTTGACACCGGATTTGAATGAACGGGTTACGCTCACCACGTTGCAGGCGGCCGCCATGATGATTGGGACCATTCTTTTCGCGGTGATGGGCCTGGTGTTGAAGGCGGGGGGGTGGCTCGCGCTGGGCCTGTCGGTGAGTGGCCTCACCATTCTGGCGATGGCCCCGGCCGCCCTGACGATCCGGGAGCGGACACCGGCGAATCCGGGGCGGGAAAAACAGGATGTGTTCCGCTCCATCCGCTCCATGCTGGGCAACCGCCCCTATGTGTATCTGGTGCTTTCCACCACCCTGTTTTTCTTTGGCTTTAACAGCGTGGTCATGGCGCTGCCCTTCTGGGTGAAAGTGTATCTGGGCAAAGGCGAGGACATGGTTTCGTTCTTGATGGCCCCCTTCCTGCTGGTGACCATGGTGCTGTTCACGGGGGTGGGCGCGGCGGTAAAGCGGGTGGGCAAGCGCGTGTTGTTCCTGTTCAGCATGATTTCCATCGCGGTATTGCTGGCGCTGTTTGCCTGTGTGGGGTTCATTCCCTTGGGCAGCCCCCTGGTGCAGACGGCGATTCTGGTGGCGCTGGTGGGCGTGCCCATGACCGGTTTCACGGTGCTGCCCTTCACCTTGCTGGCGGATGTCATTGACTATGACGAGAAGCGCACCGGCCAGCGCCGGGAGGCGCTCTTTTTCGCGTTCCAGGGCACGGTGCAAAAAATAGGGCTGGCGTTTTCAGGCCTTACCTTCAGCATTGTGGCCTACCTGGGCTCCGGCACTACCGTTTCCGAGACGGGGCTGCGGTGTGTGCTGGTGCTGGCGGCTGTCAGCAGTTTGGCGGGCTTCTACGTTTTCCTTAAGTACCCGCTGCGGGAATATGAGGACGGCGTAGTGATGATGAACAATAAGGAGAAGGAATCGTGATGCGTGGCGTGGGTTGTGCAATCATAGGTTTGGCGCTGGCCGGTGTATGGGCCGCCGCCGATACCCAAAAGGAAACCGGAGCGATGTCGAAAAACGCGTTACTGCCCCTGGCCTTGGAACCCCTTCCGCTGGGCTCGATACATCCCGAGGGCTGGCTGGAACAGCAGCTGCGCATCCAGGCAAACGGCTTGAGCGGGCAT
>CAYXPO010000676.1:952-3127 GCA_964466925.1 uncultured Nitrospirales bacterium | reverse complement strand
CGAAATATTCGATACCGTCCAGGCGCTCGATATCCCACCAGGACAAATCCAGTTCGGTTATGGGGGTGATATCATCAATTTCAATGGGTCCGCCAAGCCAGGGCATTACGCCCAATACCGCGGTCTCCAGGGAGGTATTCCCAAAATTCCAATATCCGGCAGAACCTCCCCGGTATTCCAGATAGCCAAGATCGTAGTCCGAGTGATCGCCGGTCACCGTCCCCAAGCTGTCGCCGTCGTACCCCCGCTCACGACCGGAAAAGTCGTGTGCCGGGGCGTCCACTGAAGTGCCTGTATCTATCGCGGGCGAGCTTGCCACCACACCGCCATCCAGGAAGCGATACCAGTGCCCCCTATCTCCTTGGTCGTGCATATCCAAGGCCACTTCAAATGAGGTGGCGGTGTTATCCAGGACCACCACATGAAGTGGAAAGCCTTCCAGACCCTGGATGCCCGGTTCCAATTGCACTATGGAGCCCGTCAAAGCGCCCGGTGTAAAGTGTTGCGTGGAATCGTGGAAAATGGTCCGGTTGCTGGCTTCATCATAGGTGGCATCCGCCGTGAAGGTGCTCATGATGCCAAGCGCGAACAGGGGGCTTTGATGAAGGTTGCCCGTGCCCGGCAAGTCGTCCTGGCTGATGGTATAGGTGGCCGAAACATTCCCCGCCACGTCTTTCGGGGTGTTATACCACATCGCGCAATTGGTTAATAGCGGCCCAGTGTTTTGACTTGCGTCCACGTGGATTGCCGCATCCCTTGACCATTGCACGATGGCGGTGGAATTCACCAGTTCCGGGTAGGAACCATTGGCGGCATACAGGGCTCCGCCGTCTTTGGGGCCTTCCTCAAAATCCATCGCCGCGTTGCCCATAAACAATACATTTTCCAGCCGGGGGGAGGAATGGTCCAGATACATGCCGCCCCCTTCAAGCCCGATATTCGTCACAAAGCGGCTGTCCCGGATCAACGGCGATGCATGCGTCAGATAGACGCCGCCTCCCTGACCGCTCATGTTCACGGTGAACGTCAAATGCGACAATACCACCGTTTCGTCGGTATTCGACAGGTACAAACCGCCGCCCTGGGCGCCGGACAATTGCCGGTCATTGCCTCCGCATGCGATAACAAAACCATCCAGGCGTGCATTGTGCAGATTCTCTCCCAACACGACGTGGCTGGCCGGTTCCCCGTTGTTTGAGGCATGGCCATCAATGATGGTCAGGTTTCTGGTCCAATCCCGTTCCTCCAGGGTGGTTTCCGTGCCGTCAAACCCGCCATACAACGCCACATGGCTCTTCACCAGCAGCGCCCCGGAATTATCGCGTAATTCATTATACGTGCCCTTTGCCACCCAGACTTGATGACCGCCACGCTCGGCCGCCATATCAATCGCCGATTGGATTTCCGTAAACGCGGTTTCCCAACACAATCCGTTTTTTATCTCAGAGGTGTTGTTCTTGTCCACGAGCAATGGACTGGACAGAATGATGGAATCCGGACCGTCACAATCCGGAACACCGGTTATCGTGCTGACGGGCGGGTTGCCGCTGGTGATCTCGAAATACACATACTCTGAATGCATTAGCGCCTCTACCTCCGCCGTCGTGCAGATATGATTAATCGGACTCGAAGGAATTCCTAGATCCACCACTACGGTTTCCCCAGATTTGATAAAAGCGCCCGCCGGACTTGCCACAGTATGCACGAGTTTTACAGCGATCCCCGTCATCCGCTCGTAGGCATCCATGGTAATGTATATTTCCGCCGTACCACTTTCCGTTCCCCCAGGTTGGACCGCAGTCAGCGTAGCGCCACACAGGCCCACCATGGTGGTGTCGCACGGGGCTTCTCCTTCGCCCTCGCTTTCGCCCTCGCCACCCCCTTCAGTTTCGCCTTCGGCAGTGGAACCTTCTCCCTCGCCTTCTACTCCGCCTTCCCCCTCGCCTGTTTCCCCTTCTATTTCTCCTTCAGCGGAAGAACCTTCCGCTTCCCCTTCACTCACGCCTTCGGATTCTCCTTCGCCTCCCCCTTCGCCTTCTGTTTCCCCTGTTGTTCCCACCGAATCATAGACTTTAATATCATCCACATAGAAACCGGGGAAATCATTAAATTGAGCGTCGCCTGTGTTGAAGGCAAACCGAATCTGGAGGTACGATCCCGCATAGGAAGACAAAT
>CAYXPO010000676.1:0-942 GCA_964466925.1 uncultured Nitrospirales bacterium | reverse complement strand
GGATCCACCAAAGGAGAGACCTGACTCACGGGGTCGTTATCCGCAATCACCGAGAAAGGACCTCCATCGCTGGAGACTTCAATAGTGGCCATGTCAAACCCCAACGCCGCCGCCCCTTCGGTTTCCAGGAAATAATTGAAGGACATATACACCGGCGCGGTGACATTATGCAGGTTAATCACAGGCGATGTGGCCGTACCGGATGTATTCCCCGCCGCATAGTCACACCATGTGTCTTCTCCATAATACAAGGCGTGTGCCGCACTATGACCCTCTTCCCACGCTTCGCAATACGGAGTGACCGCCCATAGTCCCCCGGAAAAGGTAAATTGCTGGGTGGCTTCAAAATTCTCCGCAAAAAGAAACGACGCGGTGGGACGGAATACCGCCGCCACGGATTTATCACCGTTCATCACAATCGAGGTTTCGGGATTGAACGATTCAATATCCCCTTCCCAATGATCAAAAACCCAGCCGCTGTTTTCTGCGGTCCATGCGCCCAAGTTCACTTTGGTCCTGGGCAAATAGGAATGGGTTCCAGCGGAAGGTGTCGTGTAGCCATTACCGTAAATGGAAATGGTAAGGGCGCTTGGTATACATATGGCATTAGATTGGACATTATTGGGGTTAGTAAACTTCTCCCGTAAATCGGGCAACTCGAAACAAACAGAGTCTTGGCTGAGGGGGGTGTCGCGGATGTCGCAGTAGTCATTCCCGCCGAGGCCGGGGTTGTTTACCAGGGCCTTGAGGTTGGTGAAATCATTATCGGCGAGTTGGAGGTTCTGGAGGCCGGTGAGGGTGGAGAGCGGGGAAGTGTTGTTATCGCCGATCAGGTTGTGGTTGAGGTTCAGGCTCTGGATGCTGGTGTGATATTCCAAGCCGGAGAGGTCGGTAATCGCGCATTGGTTGCAGGATACTTGTTGCAGGCTGTTCAACCCGGAC
>CAYXPO010000675.1:0-3129 GCA_964466925.1 uncultured Nitrospirales bacterium | reverse complement strand
GCAGTACAAAACCCCCGAAATGGATTATTTCAGTGACCAGGCGTTGCCGTTCTTGCAGGAATTGGGGGATCGCTACGCGGATGCCGGGGTGAAGTTCAACGGATTGTATTCGGATGAGATGCATATTCAGCAGGACTGGGGGTATTTCAGTCACCATGATCATGGCGAGTTTGCGTTACGGTACGTGAGCCCGGGATTCGCGAAGGCATTTGCGGCCCGGTTTGGCGCGGAATACGCCGACTTTGCCAAATACCTGATTTACTTTGTGCATGGCCAGGAAGATTTTGCGAATGATCTCTCCGCGAAGCAAAACATCATGCACGTGTTCGGCCCCACGGCGGAGGCCATTCAGGCCACGGCGCTGTTCCGCGCGCGGTATTATCATTTTCTGCAGGACGGCGTGGTGGACCTGTTTGTGGGGGCGAAGCGGCATCTGGAACAGCGGATGGGCCACACGCTGGAATCGCGCGCGCATGCTACGTGGGCGGAAAGCCCCACAATAGACCGATGGGAAGTGGGCCAGCAAGCGCATCCCGCGAATCAATACGAATACACGTCGAATTTTCTGTGGTCGGACACCGTGCATCAGGCGGCTTCGGCCTGCTATGACTATTTCAAGTGGGGGGATTACCTGACCGGGAACGGCAATGATCACCCGGAGGGCGGCTGGCTGGACCGCGATTATTGGGCGTTGGCGCTGGCGTGTTCCACGGGCATTTTGAACGAGATTCCATATTCCTATTGTGCACACTGGGGGATGCCGGAGGAGATTAGCCGGCGGCGTTCCGCGCTGGTGAACGCGTTCGGGACTGCTGCGGCACCGCAGTATGGGATGGTGGAAGGCATGGCCCACCGGGACACGGAAGTGCTCATGCTCTATCCCATTGATTTGGTGGCGGTGGAAGAACGCTTCGGCAGTTGGATGACGCAATTCGGTTATGCCAATTACATTACGGCGGCCAAATTGCTGGAACGGGGAAAAGTGGATGGAAAGCATATTGAGGTGGCCGGACGGCGGTTCAGCACGCTGGTGGCCACGTTTGAACCCTTTCCGCCGAAAGCGCTGCTTGCGATGATGCGGGAGTTTGCCGAACAAGGCGGGCGGATCGTCTGGTCAGGGCCGCCGCCGGTATTGTATCAGGATGGTTCTTCCGCGCTTCCCGCGTGGGAGGACCTTTTCGGGGTGGAGTATTCCCCCAACCAGACGAATGGCCTGATGGCGCCGGGCCGCCAAGTGGTATTTGAAGGCGACTTCCAAAACATCAGCCCCATGATCATCCTGACGGACTTTTTGGTGGACCATATTTATCCCGTAACCCCGCGTGAAGGAACCGTTGCCACGGCCCGGGTGAAAGAGCTGGTGGTGGGGGCGCATAAGACCACGGTGAATGACGGGTGTGTGAGCTATTGGGGGTTCCGGCCAAGGAATGATCAATCCGGCAGCCTGGGGTATGAAGACCGGCATTGGCTCGAAATTTTGTTCACCCTCGGCGCCTACACGGGCACGGGGGTGTTCCCGGACACCAATGACAACCCCGATTTTGTCTCGCAGACCACCGGCTATATGGCCTGCCGGTTTCCCAACGGCGCGGTGGCGATTGCACCCCACTTGACGCATTTGGAGGAGTGTTGGCCGGGTGGTTTTGCGCGCAAGCCGGAAGAAGACAAACAAATTGTGGAAAAACTCAACCTGCCGCCGGACCATGTATCCCTGAAGAACTTTCGGGTGGCGGGTAAAGAGATTGTCTATGAGGGCGATGAATGCGTTGCCTTCCGGATGAATGAAGCGGGCGCGCTGATGGCCTTTGCCGGCAAGAACTGTCATCAGATCAGTGTGAATGGGACCGTTTTTCAATTTGCAGAGCGGCCCGTGCCGTTTATCGCGTGGGCGCCGGTGGAGGCGCCGCAGAAAGTGGAACATGGAGCGGTGATGCGCATGTTTTTTAGAGGCGCGGGCAAGGTGCGGATTCCCTTGGTTGACATGCCCAATGCCCTGCAGGTGGTGGCGCAGGGACCCACGCTGGGCAGCCGGGGGGAGACGATCCCCAGTGCCGTGGAGGCTGGGGTGTTGGTGTTTGATGTTCCTGCGAATGCGGGAAATCGTTGGATTTATGCCGTGCCGGCGGAATAAAGGCAATTTTCAGACTGGATGGACAGAATGGAATAGGCCGGAGGAACGGATAGGCGGGATAAGCGGAACAAAGTGAAACTTCGAAGACAAGTGCGTTCCAAAGTAAAATTTTGGAACGAGACTGAACTTGGGAACCAGAACAATGGACCGGATGGACGGATGGAATGGACCGGAGGACGGGATCGAGAGGAGATAGGGATATGGACCGGCGTGATTTTTTGAAGCGGACGGCCGCGGGCGCGGCGGCCACGGTGACGGCAATGCGGACGGTGCGCGCTCAGGAGGCCAATGAACGGGTAATCCTTGGCGTGATGGGGTTGCACGGGCGCGGTCATTTTCTCGCGCAGGAGTTTGGGAAACGAAAAGACGTGGAAATCCGCTATCTGGCCGATCCGGATACTCGTCTGCTTGGAGGGCGCGCCCAAGACATCGAAAAAATTACCGGCAGGCGCCCGCAATGCATTCAGGACTTCCGCCGCATGCTGGACGACAAGGAGGTGGACGGGATTATCATGGGCACCCCGGACCACTGGCATGCGCTGGGCACGGTGCTGGCCTGTCAGGCGGGCAAGGATGTGTATGTGGAGAAGCCCACGTCGCACAACATCTGGGAAAGCCGGAAAATGGTGGAGGCGGCGCGGAAATACAAGCGCGTGGTGCAGGTGGGCGCGCAGAACCGGTCGAGTGACAATGTGATCGAAGCGTTGGACTATCTGAGGAACGGGGGGCTGGGGGATATACATTTAGTGCGTGTATTGAACAGCAAAGAGCGGGGAACCATCGGCAAGGAGCCGGATAAGGCGGTGCCGGAGGGAGTGGATTATGACATGTGGCTCGGGCCCGCGCCGATGCGGCCCTTCAATGAAAATCATTTTCATTACGCGTGGCACTGGTTTTGGGCCTATTCCGGCGGCGACCTTATCAATGACGGGGTGCATCAGATGGACATTGCCCGGTGGGTGGTGAATCAGAAGTACCCGAAGTCCGTGGTTTCCGCG
>CAYXPO010000674.1:0-3133 GCA_964466925.1 uncultured Nitrospirales bacterium | reverse complement strand
CAAAGCCGCCGCCGCTGCTTCCACCAACCCCATATCAGGTTCTTGAAGCAGCGGAACAAGCGCCTTGACGGCTGCGCCGGTGCGGCGTTCGCCCAGGGAATTGATCAGGCCGATTTTCAGCGTGCCCTGTGTTTTTGAAAACGCCTCCAGCAGGGTGTCGTCCACACGTTTGTCCGCAATGCGATCCAGGGCGAACCGGGCCATGTGCGAGAACTGCTCATCGAGCAGCATCGGCGCGAGCACCGGCACACACGCAGCGGTCCCCACGCGGTCCAGCATTTTGCATGCGAACTGTTTTGCCGCAAGCGGCGCGGTGGGGGTTTGAAGCACGTCCAGCAGTTTCGCCTCGATGGCCGCATAGTCCGACGGCTTGGCCAGATGGATTTCATTTTCGATGGCGGCTAGGCATCCCCGGCTCTGCCCAAAATTATACGTCAGCACCTGTTTCCAGGGGTCTTCGGAGCCGGGGGCCAGCGTACGAATGCGAATATTCCGATACGCGACGGGTCCATGATCGCCTTGCAGCATCAGCGGGCCTGTGGGTTTTTCATCACTGAACATTGCGGCGCGGGTGGGGCCGGTGACAGGCTGGTTCTCATGAATCAGCACATCATTGTGCTTTACCGATACGAACACCGCATCGGCGGTTTTTTTTCCTGAAGCATCAAAACGCGGTGCGCGAAACACTACATCGAAGGTCTGCCATTCGCCGGGTTTTTTGGAGGCATTGACACGCGGGGGGCGTCCTTCGTAGCCGCGTTCGCTGTCCTGAAGGCCGGGTTCTTCGTGCCAGCGCTGGTAGATGCCGCCGCAATCGCCGTACTTGGGATGTTCGACGCCCCAACTATCGAGCACCTGGATTTCATAGCGGCCCTGGAAGTATACGCCGGAGTTCGAGCCTTTCGGGACCATGAACTCGATGTGCGCCTCCACGTCGCCGAATTCCGCTTGTGTCACGAGATGCTCCGTCTTGCCATTCGGGCCATTGAGCGCCGCGCCCGTGCCGGGGGCGCCAATGAGCTTCTTTTCATCGTCCGGGGCCTGCGCCACCTCGCCGGCGACGGTCCACTCGCCGGTGGGCGCCCGAAACGCGCCGAGGTCCTTGAAATCAATCACCGTTTCCGTGGAGGGTTCGCGTTTGGCGGCCCAGCGGAGGGCTTGCGCGACAAGCTGCTGATAGGCCGGGTTCTCGAAGATACCGGGGCCATGCCCCGGCTGGATATAGCACACGTTCGCGTTTCCGTAGATTTTTGCGTGGCCAAGAATACGGTCGCTTTGCGGGTGGTTGGTGGTGAGGAGCACATGCACGTTGGGATCGAAGACATAGGTATGATAGGTCTCGTCCTTGATTTGAAAGTCCGTGAGTCCGTGCGTGACCGGATGATTGGGGTCGGCGATGGTGACCGTGAAGTCCAGGTCGTGCTGATACCCCGATTTCGGATGCGTTACGCCGTTGACTTCTTTTTCCTCGATGAAATACTGGCAGCCGATGATCTTCGGGTATTCCGGCCATTCCTGGAAGGCGGCCACGGCGTGGTGCATCACGACGAGGCCCACCCCGCGGTCCAGCAATTGAATAAAATGCTGGCGGCGCGTTTCTGAAATGCGCTGGCCCATGTTGTAGAGGACAATTACATCGTAGGGCCATTGGGTGATGTCCTCGAAAAGTTCGCTGTCGTCCTTTTGCGGCAGAAGGGTACATTCGGCGCCGGGGATGGCCCGCCACAGCTTGGGGAAGGCATCCTGATCGAAGTCATGCCCGCCCGTCACCACGGCCGCCTTGATCGGCGGGGCGGCCGCGCCCGGGAAGGAAATCAGGCCCATCATAAGCAGCGCGGGGAGGAAAATTAGTTGCCGTGTCATGGTGTATCAGCCTCCACTGTTGAACCGTTGAAAATATGATGACTTTTCCCAAGGCGGGTGTCAATCCATTCATTTCCGCGTTCCCTGGTTGATTACACGGGGCATGTTCTCTACAATCGTTTTTCAGGAGTAAAGCGGCACGCCGAGGCCAGGAACCCCGGTTTTCCCTTTACAGGAATGAAGTACACGCCCATGCCCATGAATGCGATATATCCCGCGCCCCTGTCACCGGACACGGCGGTGCAAACGCTGGCCGCGGAGTTGACGCGGCGGCTGGCGGAGAATGTTCCAGCGCCCGGGCGGCCGCCCGTCCTCCGCCTGGAAGTCCCCATCCTCCCCTGCCATCCCCTGGAATGGCTGGGAGCGCAACGGGGTGTTACCCAGTATTATTGGTCGGACCGCGAGAACGCCTTCGAGATGGCGGGGATGGGCGAGGCGGACATCGCGCCGGACAGCCTGCGCACCACGGAAGAACTGTTTCGGCATTTGCGCGGGCAGTTGTCGCCGGGGCATCCCAGCTTGCGCTATTACGGCGGATTCCGTTTTCATCGCGGGCCGGTGAAGGGGGAGCGCTGGCGCGCGTTCAAGGAATACCGGTTTGTCATTCCATGTGTGGAGGTGATGCGGCGCGGGGAAGCCTGTTTTCTTGCATGCAATGCCCGGTGCGGCGCGAAGGACGAAAATGCGCGCACGCTGGAAACACTGCTGGCCACACTGAACGAAATCCGGTTTCCCGATTGCGCCGCGCCCTCGGGAATCCCGGGAATTGTTGCCCGGGAGGACCATCCGGACCGCGAGGGCTGGGACCGTTTAGTGCACAGCGCGCTGGAAACCATCGCGGGGGGCGAATTGGAAAAGGTGGTGCTGGCGCGCGAGACCTGTTTCACGGCGGAGGCGCCGTTTGATCCCGTGGCGCTGTTGCTGCGGCTGTCGGAATTCAGCGCGAACACGTTCCGGTTTTGTTTTCATCCCGCCGATGATCGCGCGTTTATCGGGGCGTCTCCGGAGCGCTTGTATCACCGGAACGGGATTTACTTACAAAGTGAAGCCATCGCGGGGACGCGCCCGCGCGGGAAAACAGAGGAACAGGACCGGGCGCTCGGTGAGGAATTGATGCACACGCCCCGGCTGCGGCGCGAGCAGCAAATCGTGGTGGACATGCTGAAAAGCCGTTTTGAACGCCTGTGTTATCAAGTGCAGGTGGAACCGGAACCCTGGGTGCTGCGCCTGTCGAACTGCCAGCATTTGTGCACGCGCATAGAGGGCCTGC
>CAYXPO010000673.1:0-3144 GCA_964466925.1 uncultured Nitrospirales bacterium | reverse complement strand
GACCCACGTAACCGCCTGCAATCCCAACGAAACCAGCACCGCCACATACCAGGGATTCACCACCACGTAAAGCAAGGCCTTTTCCGCACTGTACACGCCCGCCAGCTTGCCAAACACCGTGGCCAACGACTGCATCAGCACGGAAATCCCCACCAGCGCAAACGCGATGACGGTTTCCCGCGCGCTAAGCGGTGCCGGGTTAGTCCCCATGCGCGTCGCGGCTCCCCGGCGGCGGCACGTTCGCGCTTTCTTCGATGAAATACAACGGCGCCTTGCGCGCGGCCTCCAGCGTGCGCCACAGGTATTCCCCCAACACCCCCAGCATCACCATCTGAATGCCGCCGATGACCAGCACCGCCACCATCATGGAAGCCCACCCCGTCACCTGCGTCTGTAGAATCACCCGCATGAAAACGATAAAACAGGCATAAAGAAGGCCCAGCACGCTAAAAGCCATGCCCAAATACGACATCAGCCGCAATGGAACAAACGTGGAGGAGACAAACGCATCCGCAAACGCCTTCAGCTTCCGGCCCAGATTCCACTTCGACTGGCCAAACTTCCGCGCTTCCTTGACATAGGCAATTTCCGCCTGACGGAAGCCCAGCGAGGCGATGTCAATGCCGAGACTCGGATTCGCACTGACCTTCTGCAATAGCGCATCCACCACCACCCGGTCCAATAAGGCAAAATCCGCGCCGCTGGGCGGAAACTGGACATCACCCAGTACATTGAGAATCCAATAGAACAGATTTGCAAAGAACTTCTCCCGGCGTGACACCCCCTCGCGGCGTTCACGCACCGCCCAGACGATATGAAATCCAGCCCGCCAACGATCTACCATCTTCGTGATTAACTCTGGTGGATCCTGAAGATCGGACGCCATAAATACACAACATTTCCCTTTGGCATGGGCAAGTCCCGCAAGAATTGCCACATGACTCCCGCGATTGCGTGAAAGACGAATAAAACGAAATATATCGGGGTGTTTCAGACAAGCAGAGCGTAATAGTTCCGTGGAGTTGTCCGTACTTGCATCATCAATAAAGATCATTTCGGCGCGCACTCCCTCAAGATCGGCCAAACACTCATGCAAGCGATTAAAAAGCGGCTGCAGCCCCGGCGCCTCATTGAACACAGGTATTACCAGACTGATATCCGCCGAATCCGACATTTCAACTCCCCTTAAAATCTGCAAAGAAGTTTTGTGGTGTGATTTGATCCGCTTTATACAAAATCAGAGCAAATTCATAAGGAATGTAATCCATCCGTAATGAAAGCCGCTTGGTAATCTTACGTGCCATGGGCAACAACCAAGCCGGGTCGGCATGCCACGCCCCTGGCTGTTGGTAATCAACGTATACGCTCTGAAAATCAGCACACACCGCAACTCTGGAATGTTCCCACATAATCCGCAATGTGCGTTCAACATGAATCTCATTTGGTTCGGCCTTAAGCGCGGCCCCAAAAATCCCAATCGAGATGACAAAGTCATATTCATCAAGTTCATTATGATTGTTTGAAAGGTCCATTTGGCGGAGGTCGAGTGAAGGATGGCGTTGATGTGCAACGGCCAACAAGTCGGGCACGATGTCCACCCCGGTATAGGATCCTTTCCACCCTGAAGCAAGCATGAAATCATAAAGATCGGCAAATCCACAACCGACATCGAGAACAGAACTTTGCGGTTGCTTGCATGCAAGTTCGGAGAGTGCGGCGTAACGAACGAGATGTTTTCCGGGGTGAACGCCCCACCCAAGAGTTTGGGGGGAATACCCAAACTCTTCAAAACGTTTATGATACCGTTTGATATATTCTTTTACATCCTGTTCGTTCATTGCATGCCTGTTTTCCATGGATGACCGCTTGCGAGAGATGCCAGATTGCGGTGAAGGATGTTTAGCCTCTTTTCTTCTTCCAATCCATCACTCAATCTATTAAACACCAAAAGTGTTTTGGCCGGTGTATACTCTGGAAAATCTGATCCCAGCATAAGGCGGCGATCAAATCGCCGGATCAGAAATCGAAAATCCTCTTCAAGAGATGATCCGGAGTAATACGGCAATGTATGCGATAAATCCAAAAAAATATTGCTACATGGCTTTATTGCCTCGAATAAATGCAGCAGATTGGTGCCCGCGCCATGCAAAAAAACGAATTTGAGATGAGAATACCGAACAGCAATCTCATGCAAGGCATCCACGGGGTGTTTCGCAGAAGCAACAACTGCGTTGTAAAACAAAGAATCAAGATAGACTGCGCGAAAGCTTGGCAATTCCGCTACTATATCCAGAGTTGCCAACAAACGGGGATCGTGAAGGTGGTATCCATTTAATCGCGGATGCAGCTTAACAAACGGGAACGATGCATTTGAAAACACACGTTTAAATTCACTTGCCGCGCCGTGGGGATAATCGTAGGCGGCGGGATTAAATGATCCGCAGGGAATCAGGCGATCGTCATGTCGCTGGCATACTTCTAAAACATAATCATTCGCAATATACCCGGCCAGCGCTACCACAACCGCTTTGCTTACACCTGCTTTGTCCATTTCATCCAATAACCTGGATTCACTGGCGTCATGGTGTGTGTGAAACCACTTTCCATCAGGGGTTACATGGGTTATGGAGTCAATAAACATCAGGCGGGTGCTTCCATGTCGTATTTAAGGCCGGCGAGGGCGCATTCCGCACGTTGTATGGCCTCTGAACGGTCGGCGCCGATGGATACGATATATCCTGGGCGACCCGCATCTCCGGATATAGCGCCCACTTGCGTCCCGGGTGGAAGATCGAATCCCATGTCGAGAATACCGGGAAGATTCCGGGCTTCTTCAAGGCCGTGTATTCCGCGGAAAACTCCCGCCGGTGGCGAAAAGAATCTGTAGCATGCGCCCCGCTGGTGCTTGGGTGTGATTTCTGGTTTATCGCCAAAGAGAATGCCCATGTGGGCAACGGGCATGGTAATGCCGCTGACCGCTTCAACAATAAGGCTATAGATATGGCCGCCACCGCCCCGTGCGGCACATTCGATAAGATATACACCATTCTCCGTTACCATGCATTCACAATGAAAAACGCCATTGGTGTGACCTAGCGCCGCCAGAGCCTTCCCCATAACAATGTCTGCTTCCTGTAAAACAGC
>CAYXPO010000672.1:0-3146 GCA_964466925.1 uncultured Nitrospirales bacterium | reverse complement strand
GTGGGTGAAGCGGTTCACCTCCGTGCAATTTGTGCAGAACCCGGAAGATTTGCTTCCGGAAATGCCGGATTGGCTGACGTATTTTCCGCCCGGGCATCCGCAGGCGTTCCTCACCGACTTATTTGCCCTGCATGCGGGGCAATGTTATCTGATTGAGTTGGACGGGACCGCCCCGCGCACCCTTGTGCTGGAGGGGAAGACGGAAATCCGGAAAATCGAGTGGATTCCGAATTCCTTCAATCTGGTGGGCTTTCATGTGGATTCCGCGGCCCCGCCCACGTTCCAAAAGTTTTTCGCGGGCGAGGCCGCGCTGGCGGGCCAGGCCGTTTACCGGACGCTGGCGAACGGCAAGAGTGAAGTGGTCTCCAATCTGGCCTCCACCCGGTTGCGGCAAGGCGAGGCGTATTGGGTGTATTGCAAGGGCGCTTCGTCCTTTTCCGGCCCGCTGAAGGTGGATTTTGATCTCCGGGAAGGGCTGGATTATGGCAAGGACCTTGTGGAGCATACGCTGCGCCTGAAAAATGCTTCGAGTGAGGATCGGACGGTGACGGTACGCCTGCGGCCCTCGAAGCGTCCGGCCAAGGGCAAAGTTAAAGAAGATTTGCCGGCGTATGGCGGGGATGTGGCGTTGTCGTTCATGCGCCTGTTGGCCTGGTACCCCCTTGAAGCGCCGCTTACCTTTTCCCTGGGGGCGGGGAAAGAGCAGGACCTGCGGCTGGCGGTGCGCCGCGCGGCCATGAAAAAGCAGGGGCTTTCGGAGGCGGTCTATGAAAGCCTGCTGGAGGTTTCGGACAATCAGGGGTCGTATTTCCAGATACCGGTTTCCGCCAAGGCCGGCACGAACATGGCGGGCCTGTGGGTGGGGAATGTCAAAGTCAACGCCGTGAGTGAGGCCGGGAATGCGGCGGATTCCACCACGCCCACCCCTGCGGCGTCCGAGTTTACCTTCCGGATCATCGTGCATGTGGATGCCTCCGGCACGGGCCGCCTGCTCCAGCATGTCACCTTGATGCAAGTGCAGGCGGTGCTTCAAGCGGATCCGGACAACCCGGGTCAGTACATTCAAACGGCGCCCGCGCGCTATGTCCTGTTGTCCAATGACAATCTGATTTCCCAATACGAAGGGGTTTCGACGCGGGACGGGAAGGTCGTGGGGCGGCGCATCTCCACGCCGGTGTTTGGATTCCGCGATCCCGTGCCCATGACCGGCAGCCTTGCCACGGCGCTAGAGGCCACCCTGACCATGCCGTATGACGATGCCTTGAACCCCTTCCTGCACCGGTATCACCCGGATCATGACAATCAAAACGAACGGTATACCGGCACGCTGGCGGAAGGGAAGGAATCGTTTACGTTTGGGCGGGCGGTCCGGCTTGAATTCAGCGCGGAGGACCCCGAGGACATTGATCCGCCGGAGTGGGGCGACAAACTCCTTGGGGGAACCTACCGGGAAACAATCTCCGGCGTGCACAAGCGCGATCTCCATGTGCAGGGCACCTTCCTGCTCACCCGGATTGTGGATGTGCCGCTGTTGAATGACGGCAATTAAATGAACGGCGGCGCCGCGGCGCGCCGCTTTCTTGCGTAGCACGATAACCATGCCATTGGCATCAGTACGATGGGAAGCGAAACGATGCATACGAGCAACGCAACGACAATCTCAAAGACGCGGGTTGCAATGCAGGCTCATCGCCTGTGGGGGCGCGCCGCCATGCTTTTGGCGGCCTGCCTGTTCTTGCCCGTTTGGGGAACAGCCTGGGCCGAACAAATCCTCTATCACGAGGATTTCGAGGCGGAGAACAATCTGGACCACTGGGCCTTGTCCGGCGACTGGCGGTTCAGGGAGAACAGCGCTTGCCTGCCGAACCAGTTGGGGTACAACAGCCCCGCCACGGCCCTGGTGTTCGATTATGCCAGCGAATGCGGCTACCGCAACAGCCGCATCGGGTTTGCGGCCATGCGCCAGGATATCACCATCCCCATTACCCTGCCCACCGTGACGCTGGAATGGCGGGATTATGTGGGCGCCGAAGTGGGTTCCGACTTCTATTTCATTCAGGTATCCACGGATGGGGGGAATTCCTGGCCCACCGAGATTTTCCGGGACAGCGTGGATGAAACCTTCTGGGATATCGAGACGGTTGATTTGACGGCGTTTATCGGACAACACATCCGCCTCCGCTTCGGTTTTGTGGCGGATGCCACCATTACCAACTATGGATGGTATATTGATGATGTGCGCATTTTCGGCGAACCCTTGGCCGAGGGGGTGAGCGCGATTGCTTTGAACGATGCTTCCGTGATGGAAGGCGATGCGGGAACCGTTTCCATGGGGTTCAAGCTTGACATCCAGCCGCCCAACCCCAATCCCATCACTCTGGAACATGCCACGGTGAATGGCACGGCGGTTTCCGGACTCGATTTCTCGGCCTCTTCCGGCCCCTTGGTGATTCCCGCCAACACCAGTTTGTACACCCTCAACGTCGCCATTCTGGGCGATGCCTTGTTTGAACCCGCCGAATCCTTTGAATTGGTGATTTCCAATCCATCGGCCAATGCCATCATTACACTTAACCGGGCCACGGGCACCATCCTGGATGATGATGATCTGGTGTGCCTGTACGAGGAGGATTTCGAGACGCCGGAAGGCACCTTCCCGTGGTCCACGGGATATCCCCCCAGTCAGCCGCCGAATGATCCCGATTGCTCCCCAGACCCGAATAATGCCGGGTGTGCGCTGAAGCTGTGGCATATCCAGGCGGTGAGCCAGTGTCTGACGGGCGCCCGGGGGCCGGGGTACACCAGCGCCACCCATGCCTTGGTTTTTAATGATGAAGCCTCATGCACCTATGACATGCCCGGGGGTGTGGAAGGCGTTGCGGCAATGACCAGCGGGACGGATATCCCCGACATTGACGCCCTCACCGCCCAATTGAGTTTCAAGCATTTCCTCGAAATTGCCTACAACACCATTCAACCGCAGGCCACCACGGCCTATGTCGAAATTTCCACCAACGCGGGGATAGACTGGACCGTTCTCAAGGCCTATGCGCCGCCAACACTGTCGGACGAGTATTTTGTCATTCCATGGACCGAGGAAGTCATCAGCCTTGCGGACTATCTCGGCAAGGACGTTTTTATCCGCT
>CAYXPO010000671.1:0-3158 GCA_964466925.1 uncultured Nitrospirales bacterium | reverse complement strand
CACAAGAAGCACCGCCGTTGAGAGAAGGAGCAGAGACCGCCGCATGTTGTGACTCCTCGTTGCGGGAGCATATCTCCCGGTATACGCGCACCCATTCCATTTTCGCTCAGAGGCCAACAGCCCCTTCCGCATATACGCATTATACACCTGATCCGAGTGATTTGTTTCATGGATTGTACACTATATGGAAAAAGGGTACGGTAGTGAGCGATGTGGGCTTGGAAAAGGATTAGACCATAAAAATACGAATATAGCGCAAATGTATAATTTCGCTTTAAGGCGTGGCGAGGTGGAGGCGTTGGAACTGCGGTAAATGCGTGCACGGGGTCCGGGAATGTGATAGACGAGCAGTGAAGTAAAAAAGAGACAGATTCTGCTTTACGCTCAAGTCTCCCGGCAAGTCGTCCGGCGTGCCTATTGTTTTTCAGGTCCATGTCCGGGGCGATTTGCGTTTTGGGGCGGGAAGCGATCAGAATGAAACAATATTTTTGGGAAACACGACCGGAGACAGATTCCCTTGGATACAGTAACGATGAAGGATTTTATGTGGCGGGCGTGGACGGCGGGGACGGCGGTCCCGGGGTTTAATATTCCGTATTTGCCGATGATGGAGCCGGTGGTGCGGGCGTTGCGGGATACGCGGTGTTTCGGATTGATCATGGTGGCGCGGCTGGAGTGGATGAAGTTTCAAGCGAAGGGCATCCGGGAGATTTTTGAGGAGTATCAGCGGGTGAAGGATGACCGGTTCACGCGGCTGCATTTGGATCATGTGCCGGTGATTGATGAGGACGGCCGGCGGGTGGATTATCTGGCGGACCTGGAACTGGCGGCGGAGTTGGGGTATCACTCAGTCATGGTGGACGGGTCGCGGCTGCCTTTCGCGGAGAATGTGGCGGCGGTGAAACGGGTGGCGGAAATGGCGCACGCGCGCGGGATTCCCGTGGAAGCGGAGTTGGGGGCGGTGCTGGGACATGAGGCGGGGCCGCTGCCGCCGTATGAGGAGTTGTTCGCTTCGGGCAAGGGTTTTACGGACCCGGAGGAGGCGTTGCGGTTTGTGCGGGAGACGGGGGTGGACTGGCTGTCGGTGGCGGTGGGCAGTGTGCACGGGGCGATCAGCGGCGCGGCGCGGAAGGAAAAGAAGGTGGAGGCAAAGCTCTGCATCGAACGGTTGGACGCGATACGTCACTTGGTGCAGGTGCCGCTGGTGTTGCACGGGGGGTCCGGCATACGGAAGGAGTATGTGTTGGAGGCGATTCGGCACGGCATCGCGAAGATAAATGTGGGCATGGCGATTCGCCAACCGTTTGAAGCGTTCATGGACCAGCCGGTGGCGAAGGCGCAGGAGGCGGTGTATGCGGCGGTGGTGCGGACAATCCGGGAAGAGTTGGAATTGGAAAATTCGGTGGAGAAGATCAGGGGCCAGAGGCCAGGCATTGGCGAATAAAGAATTGAGCTGCAAAGCGTGCAGGAATGCAGAGAAGAAATTTTGCCACCGATGAACACCGGTTCACGTAATGAGAAGGAGCGCGGCATGAAGCAGGAGAAATCGAGGTTTGCGTTGTTTTTTGGGAACCGGGGATTTTTCCCGGCATCGCTGCAGGCGAGCGCGCGGCGGGAGCTTTCGCAAATGCTGCAGCGGCGGGGGCATAAGACGTTGATGCTGGAGGCGGGGGCGACGCGGAATGGCGCGGTGGAAACGCCGGAGGAGGGGGAAGCGTATGCAAATTTCCTGAAGCGAAATGCGGGGAAGTATGACGGGGTTATCGTGTGCCTGCCGAATTTCGGGGATGAGACGGGGGCGGTGGCGGCCTTGAGTGAAGCCAATACGCCCATCCTGATTCAGGCGTATCCGGATGAAATGGACAAGCTGGACCCGGCGCGGCGGCGGGATTCGTTTTGCGGGAAGTTTTCGATCATGGATGTGTTTAGCCAGTATGGGGTGAAATTCACGGCGCTAAAGCCGCATGTGGCCCATCCGTGCAGCGCGGCGTTTGCGGACAATGTGGTGTATTTCGACCGGTTGTGCCGCACGGTGAAGGCGTCGCGGAAAATGATTGTGGGGGCGATTGGCGCCCGGACGACGGCCTTCAAGACGGTGCGGATTGATGAAGTGGCGCTCCAGCGGCACGGGATAACAATGGAAACGGTGGATATGTCGGATGTATTCGCGCGGATGCGGGCCATTAAGTCTTCCACAAAGCAGGCTCAGGTGAAGGCGAAGAAATTAAGCATGTATACCTGCTGGAAAGGCGTTCCGAAGAGGGCGTTTGAGAAGATTGTGGCGCTGGGGGTGGTGTTGGACGGGCTGGTGGAGGAAATGAAACTGGACGCGCTGGCGATCCGGTGCTGGCTGGAGATGCAACAGCAGTTCGGCATTTCGTGCTGTGTGTTGTTAAGCGAGATGAATGAACGGGGCGTGATGGCGTCGTGCGAAGTGGATGTGGGCAGCGCCATCACGATGCGCGCGCTGGGGTATGCCTCGGGGCAATCGGCGGCCTGCCTGGACTGGAACAACAACTTCGGTGATGACGAGAACAAGTGCATTCTGTTTCATTGCGGACCGGTGCCACAGGCGATGATGGCGGGCAGGGGCCAGGTCACCGATCACGCCATTCTG
The DNA here is from genome assembly GCA_964466925.1 of uncultured Nitrospirales bacterium. Lineage (GTDB taxonomy): Bacteria > Hydrogenedentota > Hydrogenedentia > Hydrogenedentales > CAILVY01 > CAILVY01. Next base: position 541 of record CAYXPO010000671.1, on the reverse strand, counting down.
GAAAATGCGGTGGGAAAAGGCTGTGGGTACGGCTGCAATACGGGCCGCATCGCGCCGATGCCGGTTACGTTCGGCAATCTCACCACGCTGAACGGCAAGATGAAGTTTTACCTGGGCGAAGGCCGGTTCACGGACGACGTGGTGCCGAAGGCGTTTTTCGGATGCGCGGGGGTGATGGAAACTCCGCGGCTGCAGGACGTGCTGCTGGCGGTTGGCCGGGATGGACACCGGCATCATGTGGCGGTGACGCCGGGGCACGTGCTGGCGCCGGTGCGGGAGGCCTTTGAGAAGTATCTGGGTTACGAGGTGAACGTCCCATGAGCCTGATGGGCGTTGATATCGGCACAACGGGATGCAAGGCGGCTGCGTTTTCACTGGACGGTTCGTGTCTGGCCACGGAGTACCGGGAGTATCCCACCCTGTACCCGCGGGAAGGCTGGATGGAATTGGACAGCCGAAAGGTTATGGGACATGTGTTTGCGTGTATTGCGGACGTGGCGGCGCACGCGCCGGGCATAGTCCATCCTCATCTCCTCATACT
>CAYXPO010000670.1:0-3163 GCA_964466925.1 uncultured Nitrospirales bacterium | reverse complement strand
AATGTTTTAACCTTAACCGCCATACGTCAACGCTTTTCCCTATTCAAGGCCGTTGCAGCATGTAATCATCGCTGTAATCTTTTCTGAGCGGGTGGCCTTTCCAGTCATCGTCCAGAAATACCCGCCGCAAATCGGGATGGCCGTCATACAGCACCCCGAGCAAATCGTACACTTCCCGTTCCTGCCCCATGGCTGAACGCCACAGGCCGGACACCGTCGGTGCCACCGGATTGTCCCGGGGCACGTCCGCCGACACCACCACGCTATGGCCATGTTCCGTGGAAAACAAGCGGTACATCAATTCGAACCGGCGCTGTTCCAGCCAGTCAACCGCCAGGTGGTCGAACAGCATGTCAAACCCGAATTCCGGGTCGTCCCGGAGGCATTGCAGCACGGAAACCAGTTTCTCCACCGATGCCTTGACGGCCGGCGTGTCGCTGCCTTCGCGCGGCTGGGTGTCCGGGTTTTTCCGGATTATGGCTTCAACGAGTGCTGCCGAATCCATGTCTCAACCTTTTCCGTCCAACGTTTGTCCTTGGCCGCCCGGGCCAAGTCCACCGTGTTTTCCTTCACCAGTTCTCTCGCAATCTCTTCGCGAATCTGTTCCGCCGTGATCCCCTGCGGCAGCGCCGCCAGCACAGGCTTGCGCCGCTCGCCCGGCGTTCGAATGGATTCGCCTTCCTTAATCAGCTTTTGGAGGGTTAACAAACCCCAGAAAAAGGCCTCGGGACGCGGCGGGCACCCCGGCACATAGACATCCACCGGGATAATTTCGTCCACGCCGCGCACGGTGTGGTACGAGTGGTACATAAACGGCCCGCCGGACACCGCGCAGGACCCCGTCGCCATGACGTACCGCGGCTCGGCCATCTGTTCGTACAGCAGCCGGACCCGCGGGGCCATCTTCATCACGATTGTACCCGCCACCACCATCAAATCCGCTTGACGCGTGGTATGCCGCGCCACTTCCGCCCCAAACCGCGAAATATCCTGGTGCGAGGCGCCTGTCGCCATGAGCATCTCAATCGCGCAGCACTTGGTGCCGAAGGCCAGCGGCCACAAGCTGTTTGCCCGCGCCTGGTTAATTACCCAGTCCAACGACGTGACAAGGATGGAACCCCCGGGGATGGGTTCCACAATGGCGGGGAGTTTATCGAGAATCAAACCCATTCCAACGCCCCCTTGCGCCACGCATACACCAGCCCCGCAATCAATACCAGCAGGAAAATGCCCATCTCAATCAAGCCCGCCACCCCGATTTCCCGCAAAATCACCGCCCATGGATACATAAATGCCGCTTCCACGTCGAAAATCAGGAAGAGCAGGCCAAACAGGTAGTACCCCACATTGAATTGAATCCACGCCTGGCCGATGGGCTGTTCGCCGCATTCATAGGGGGAGTTCTTAATCGGATTGGGACGGTGCGGCGCGACCAAATACGAAGTAAGCAGCCCGGCGCCCACCATAAAGACCGCCAAGCCAGCGAACAATAGAAGAAAGATGTACTCCATGCCCTTCTCCCACGCCTCTGTTATACTTCCAATTCAACGCACTTCCCGCGTACCGGGTAGAAGAAGTTGGCACTACGGGGAAGGTGCGTACCTAACAGTAGGTATACTATACATCAGGGAAATACCCCGATGCAAGCTTTATTTTCATCCGGCCAAAACCGCCGGATGAAGGGCCGCCTTTTTCAGAATTATACTTGTCCTGCATGTGTTCTAAAAATCTTGGACATGCCGGGGGTGTTCTTTATAGAATGCGAATGCGGGTACCGCTTTGGCCGGACGGCACCCTTGGACGAACCCAAGGAACTCCAAGGAGAACCCCAAAATCAATCCGGTGCGACCCGAGGGGCGAGGAAGTGATTACGGTGATCAACGATGACCTTCATGGGCTGAAAATGCAAAATGAGTGAATTGCTGACGGAACGGCACCTAAATGACACGAGTACAGTTTTTTTAGTATGCTTTCACACAACTAAATAAGCATACGATGATAACAATAAGAAGACTTTGGCAACTCGACAAAGAGGCGTATAATTCGTTCTTTGCCACGCAATACGGGTAGAAATAAAGTTTCTACAATGAAAATAACCTATGACGACCATGCTCAATGAAAAATCACTCATGGCGAAACATGTATCCAGGAGGGCCCTCTATGTTGAATATGTTTAATCACATTCATGTCAAAGGTTTCCGCCGTCTGGTCGATGTGGATTTGCCTCTGCGGCCATTTTGTGTATTAGTCGGCGCCAATGGCGTTGGAAAAACATCGTTTCTTGATGTATTTGCATTGTTGGCGGCCTCCGCGGAAGGCAAACTCAATTCTAAAATCAGTGAGTTTACAGGCATATCTAATTTGATCACCTATGAACGTTCGGACCGGCTATCTATAGGGCTTTCGATGTTGGCCTCACAAAATAGGCCTTTGACCTATTCATTCACAGTTGTACCTAGTGGATCTTCCTACATAGTGGAAGAGGAAACGCTTATTCAAGAGCAAGGGGAATTCCTGGGTCCTTTCAAATACATAGATTCACATGGTCCTGATGTTAAGTATTATAAGGGTGTAGACGCCCGCCTTATGCGCCCAACATGGGAATACAATCCTTTTGAAACATCGCTTTCTCAAGTCCCCAAGATGTTTCAGGAGCCGGAAGATTTCCGGCGCGGGCTGGCCTCCTCAACCTTTTATCATTCACTCAATGTAGAACAACGCGCTCCCGTGCGTCTACCACAGCCGATGCGGCCCGCGTCATTGCCTGGCAAGGACGGAGAGGATTTGGTTTCCTGCTTGTATTATTTACGGGAAACGGACCGATCCCGTTTTGAAGCTATTGAAGATGCGTTGCACAGCGCTTTTCGTGATTTTGAACGCTTGGATTTTCCCCCTGTGGCCGCAGGGACACTCGCCATGACTTGGAAAGACGCTCATTTCACCCGGCCCATTTACACCCATCAACTATCCGAAGGTACTTTGCGATTCCTTTGGCTTGCCACGCTATTGCAAAGTCCCGGACTTACGGCGGTCACATTGCTGGATGAACCTGAAGTAAGCCTGCATCCTGAGCTTCTCATGCTGTTAGCGGATCTGATGCGTGAAGCTTCCTCGCGCACCCAAATAATTGTAGCCACACATTCAGATCGTCTCATTCAATTTC
>CAYXPO010000669.1:0-3165 GCA_964466925.1 uncultured Nitrospirales bacterium | reverse complement strand
AGAATTGGACCCGCATGGGTGGCGGTTGTGGAAATTCTGCGAAGGATTGAAGAGGAGCCTTTTCACTGGCCGGTTGGGCGAACCACGTTTCAGAAAATCGCCTATTTTGCGACAGAATCCGGAATTCCAACAGGAGTGAAATTTCAACGTGGAAGCTATGGGCCATATGCCGAGAATCTCAAGGAGAGAATCACGGTCTTGGTAAACAATGGCATGCTTCTCGAGAAGCAATTAGGCCATATGTTCGCCGTCCATGTGGGGGAAACATTCCCGGATGCCAAACGGGCCTTTGCGGACGAAATTGCCGTGTGGGAATCCGCTATTGAAAAAATAGCTGATCTCTTTATGCGAATGAACACGCACCATGCCGAGGTAGCGGCCACAGTCCACTTTGCCGCTCAGGAATGCAAGAACTTGGGCGGATCGCCACCCACGGAAAAGGATGTATTCGATTCTGTCCTGCAATGGAAACAGAAACGGCGCCCACCGCTCGATGAGAAACAGGTAGCGGTGACTATTCGTTACTTAAACATGTTAAGCTGGATTGGGGTCAGAGCAAGCACCGATTTGCCTGTTGTGGAGGAAGACATCCTCCACGTCTGATAATGATTGCACATCCGTGATAGAATCGCAGTGTTTTTTCCCTTACTCTATACTTGCTGAATTACGAAGATAACGAAAGGAACGGAGACGCGTCAGTTGTGAATATTCTGGGCATAGGCGGTTACAGTCATGATTCGGCGGCCGCGCTGGTGGTGGACGGGCAGGTGGCGGCGGCGGTGGAGGAGGAACGTCTCACGCGGGTGAAGCATCAGGGCGGCGTGCCGAAGAAGGCGGTGGCGTATTGCCTGGAGACCGCCGGGCTGACACCGGATGATGTGGATCATATTGGCTGTTACATGCGGCCAGGCTTGCGCGTGGGGCGGCGGCTGCCCTACCGCGTGACCCAGACGTTTCGCAGTCCCGCTTATTCGCTGGGGTTCATGGCCTACGAACTGGCGCACAATGCCCTGTATCTTCAGGGTATGCGGGGCCTGGCGGGAAAAAGCACGCGGGTGCATTTCATGGAACACCATCCCGCCCATGCGGCCAGCGCGTTCCTGGCAAGTCCGTTTGATCGCGCGGCGCTATTGACACTGGATTACATTGGCGAATACACCGCGACTTGGATGGGGGTGGGCGAAGGCGCCTCGATACGATGTTTGCGTCAAATTCCCTATCCGCATTCACTGGGCGTGTTTTATTCAGCCATAACGGATTATTTGGGATTCCTGCGGGCCAGCGACGAGTATAAGGTTATGGGCTTGGCCTCGTACGGGGAACCGGAGTATTACGAGGACTTCGCCAAGTTCATCCGGATCACGCCGGAAGGCTTGTACGATATTGATCTCTCGTGGGCGGCCTGGCATTACCTGCCCGGTTCACGGTGCGGTTATTTGTCGAAAAAATTCATTGACCGATTCGGGCCTCCTCGTAAAAAGGGCGAACCCATCGAACGGCGGCATGAAAACATCGCGGCGTCGGCGCAACGCATTCTGGAAGAGGCGTGTTTACGGCTTGCAGGGCGGTTACAGAGGGAAACAGGCGAAAAAAAGCTGTGCATGGCGGGCGGGGTGGCGTTGAATTGCTCGATGAACGGGCGCTTGCTGCGGGAAGGGCCGTTCGAGGAAATTTTCATTCAGCCGGCCGCGGGCGATGATGGCATCGCCATTGGCGCGGCGCTGCAATTGCATCACGCGCACACCGGCGCGCCGCGCGCCTATGAAATGCACAATGCCTGCCTGGGGCCGGAATATGACAACGACAGCATCCGCCGCACGCTCGATATGGCGAAAATCCGCTACGAGCACCCTGCGTCCGTGGAACGGCGCACGGCGGAGTTGATCGCGGAAGGGAAGATTGTGGGGTGGTTCCAGGGACGCATGGAATTCGGCCCGCGCGCACTGGGTGCCCGCAGCATTCTTGCCGATCCCACCCGCCCGGAAATGAAAGACCTGCTGAATCATTATGTGAAGCATCGCGAAGAGTTTCGTCCTTTTGCCCCCAGCGTGCTGGAAGAACGGGCGGGCGCGTTTTTCACCGGGTGCAGGCGTTCGCCGTTCATGCTGTTTGTGTATCCCGTGGAAAAGGCCAAGCAGGCGCAGGTGCCCGCGATCACGCACGTGGACGGCACGGCGCGGGTGCAAACAGTGTCGGCATCCGGCCAGCCGCGGTATTACCGCATGATTCAGGCGTTCGAGCAATTGCGGGGCGTGCCCATGGTGGTGAACACGAGTTTCAACGTGATGGGCGAACCCATTGTGAACACGCCCACCGATGCGTTGCGGTGTTTTTTCAGCACGGGCATGGACGCGTTGGCGATGGGCGATTACGTGGTTGTCAAGCCATGAAAATCCTGATACCCACCGTGGACTATCCGCCGATTGAAGGCGGGATTTCGACCGTGACGGTGCAGGTTTCGCGCGAATTGGCCGCCTTGGGGCATGAAGTCACGGTGGTGGCGCCGATAGTGAAGGGGGAACGCACCGTGGAGGACACACGGGAACCCGTGCGCGTAATTCGGTTCAACGGTTACGAATGGGGCTGGTTCCGGTTTTTTCCGTTGCTGCGCAAAACATGGCCGTTAATCAGAGAGGCCGATTTGCTGCTGGCCATCAATGTGAGCTACGGCGGCATTATCGGGCGGATGGCCTGGGGGAGGCGAAAGACGCGCTATATCGTTTTGGCCTATGCATACGAGTTTTTGAAGTTCAAGCGGACGCCGGTCATTCGCGGCCTTCTGCGAAGCGTGTACCGCCGTGCCGAAAAAACCGTGGCCATCAGCCGCTTCACACGCCGGAACCTGGAAGATTTCGGCGTGGCGCATGATCACATTTCGGTTATATTCCCGGGCGCCGCCCCGCCGAAGCCCGTGCCCGAAGAAAAAGTGCGGGCGATGCGCGAACGGTTTGGATTGGGCAACGCCAAAGTCATTTTGTCCGTGGGGCGCTTCATTCCCCGCAAGGGGCAAATCACCCTGGTGACCGCGCTGCCCGAGATTGTCGAGCATTGCCCGAACACCCATCTGGTGATGGCGGGACGCGGACCCTGCCGCAAAGAATGCCTTGAAAAGGCCCGCGCGATGGATATCGAAGGCCAAGTGCATTGTCCCGGATATTTGACGGA
>CAYXPO010000668.1:0-3170 GCA_964466925.1 uncultured Nitrospirales bacterium | reverse complement strand
CATCAGGTAGGTGTAGCCGGTGAAGCCCTGGGCGAGGCCATAACTGGGCAGCAGGTTGCGATTGTTGGGGAAGGCCTGGGTGTAATATCCGAAATCGCTCAGGACTTCGGCGAGGGTCACGGCCTCGGACGGCAAGAGGGACGCTTTTCCGGTGGCGCCATGGATGCCGGGATATAGTCCGGTGAAGATCGTGCCAAAAGAGGGCTTGGTCCAGGAGGCTTGCGCGAAACTGTTTCGGAACAGGACCGCGTCTTTTGCCAAGGCGTCGAGATTGGGGGTTTGGGCCTTGTTTTGGGCGCCGTAGAGGGGGAGATAATCGGCGCGCAGGGTGTCCACCGCGATAAGGAAGACATTGGGGCCTTGGGCCGTCTTTGCGGGAGCATAGGACACTGGTTTCACGGGCATGCTTAGGGTTATATCCAGTGCCGCGCCTGTTCCCACCATCGCGGCGAATACGAGGAGGGTTAATGCTGCGGTCTTAAGACGTCCAAGATGCATGCGCGTGAAGCCGAGGGTTCCAATGCGTTCGAGTGCAATGAATAGCGCCACGGACAGGATCAAGAACGCTGCGATTTGCGGCAAGGAGAGCGGGTGATCGCCGAGGACATCGCGGGCGAAGCGAAAGCGGCCCACCACGAGGAACAACATGGAAACCACGCCGGCCATGCAGGCGGCAAAGGTTCCGCCCGGATGCCGGAAGCGTCCGGTGAAAAGATAGAGGTAGATGAAGAATACCGCCAACCCCGCGCCAATAGGCATGAAGACATATCCGTAGGTAAGCGGTCCCCACCAGAATGAACGTAGTTCTTCAGAGCCGCTCATGAAGCGCCAATAGGTCCAGCTTGCCTCGGCGAGACCGGCCAGAGCGCCGCCGATTAAGCCGCCGCCTAATCCCGCCAACAAGCCGTTGAGAATACGGGTTCGATACAGCGTGATTTCTTCCGGGGAGAGGCAGTAATCACAAGCGGGCCGCAGAAGGTGTTGCAGGCGCCCGGGCTTCACACCCCAGAGCAGAAAGACGATTGCCCCCAGCGGGAGTAGAAGGTCAATGTTGTACATGATGGTTGGCGGGTGTTGTGGCAAGGTGTACGAAGCCGTCATGTCCGTGACATGATACAACTTTACAAGAACCTTCTCGAAGGTTGTATTGACGAGGGCAACGTTGATGAGGTGTTTTATGGGAGCGAGCGGGGCGATAAGCAGCGCTTGTACCCAAGGAACCTTGCAAAGAAACAGCCATGGCGCGATCATGAATCCGAGGGATGCCTGAGCGATAACGCCCCACGCCACAGCGATCCCCAGGGTGGAGGGTGATTCGCGATAGGCGAGCAGGGCATCGGCCAGGCGGTGGGCGGTGTTTCTGGTACGCGGGGGCAGGGGAAGAATTGAAAAAATGACTTGGAGAAGGCGGGGTTGGAGAAGGAGGGACAGTACAAAGAAAGAAAGCAGCAAGAGGGCGAAGATCAGGCCTCCGAGGCGCAGTTTTGCGGGATACAGGCCCAAAGCCCAGAATCCGCCAGGGATAAATAACACCAGGCACGCTGTAAGGGAGACCCAGCCGAGGGCGCGTTCCAGCAGGAGCACCCCGCCGGTGCGCACCCCGTCACCGGAAGCATGTGCCGTGGCATACCATCGCACCGCATCCCGTCCCAGCCCGCGCGGCGCCCAGCATCCGAGGAAATGGGCGGAAATCCAAATCCGGGCCAGATAAAACCAGGGAAATAGCAGCCCTTGCCCCTTGAGGAGAATCCGCCAGCGTTCGATGAGCGCGGCGGCGGCCAGGAGACAAAACGGGGCGGCCAGCCCCATTGGAAAAAGAAATCCGGAAAAGAAATCCGGGCTGTCCTGAAACAAAGTAAAGCAGCCGCAATAATAGGAACAAAAGCAGATCAGCGCGGCGGCCACGGCCCCGCGCGGAAGGATTTTTTTCAGTACATCTCTCATGAAGCTTGGCTTTCACCACAAACGTTGGGTTATTGGGATTGAAAAAACATAGCACAGGTCCACTTGGAATATATACTTGAAACTATCCCATCCGATGGCCTAACGCGGTGTTCCATCAGTTTTCCGCGGAGGGGGCGCCTTGGGCCACGAGGGCATCATAGCGCTCTTTGAGGTGCGGGTCCAGTTTTAGGGTTTCGAGAATGGCCGCGTTGATTTCCTTTGCGGCGTCCACCATGGATTGCCGCCCGGATTTTCCGCCTTCGCGCATCAGGTCGGTATGTTTGAACATGATGCGGAAGGCGAGATTGCCGTTGACAAAGGGGCTGTGCAATTCGGGGACCGAGTTCTCCATGGCGGTGCGCCAGACGAGGTTGTACGTTTCTTCGGGATGCTCAGGGTTGTGCAGGAAGCCTTGTTCATATTCCCCGTAGTGGTATTTTTTGACCGGTCCCAAGGCGTCCGCCTCCTTGTTGACAAGAGCGTTCCACTCGGGGCCGTTCATGAAGGCGACAAACTCGATGGCGCCTTCCCGATTCTTGGAAAATGTATTGACGATGCTGGCGCGCCCCTCGCCGAAGAGGCGGTCGGTGGGGCCGTGCGGCAGGGTCACCGCGCCGAGTTCCAATCCGGCGAAATCCGGTTTGCGCAGCAGGCACAGCCACCAACGCCCCCCAACGGACATGGCGGCGCGGCCTTCGGCGAATTGCGCGGTGGAGGAATTCCCCCACCCCCCCGAAGCGGCCAAGGCGGTTTCCTCCGAGACGGTGGGCATCACGTGGTGTTTGTGGATTAAGTCCGCGTAGAACTGCATGGCTTCCTGGGCGGCGGGTTGATCGAGAATGCAGCGGGTGCCTTCGGGCGAATAGATATTCGCGCCCCATTGCCCGAGAAAGACCAGCCGCCATTGGTACTTGTCAATCATGAGTCCGAATTGAACGGGCCGCCCGCGGGCATCCACTTTCGTAAGCCGTTTGGCGATGTTGATGCATTCCTCCCAGGTCCAATCGGCGGAAGGCTCGGGAATGCCGGCTTCACGATAGGCTTTCTTGTTATACCACCTGGCCAGCGGGCTGGCGTTTCCGGCATGGCCGTAGAGCCGGCCCTCGAACACGGTGTGCGGCAGGGTGCACGGCCACATGCTGTCCGGGAAGACGCCGCGTTTGGCCATTTCTTCCGTGCAGTCGAGCGCGATGCCGGCATGGACAAAGGCGGGCAGCCAGAATCCC
>CAYXPO010000667.1:2956-3170 GCA_964466925.1 uncultured Nitrospirales bacterium | reverse complement strand
TAGACGATGTCCTCGCCTGCTCCTTTACCCCGGAAACGGCCCCCGAGGGCGAAGTCTCTGAAGAAGAAGGCGAAGGCGGGGGAATCAGTTATTCGCCCATTTTTGGACGTTGCCTCGGGCCCATCTACACCTGTGTCCTCGCGGCCCCCGTGCGAATTGAAGGAACCTGTGAATAATCGCGTGAAAGGATGAAAACGATGACCCTGTTGATGCG
>CAYXPO010000667.1:0-2946 GCA_964466925.1 uncultured Nitrospirales bacterium | reverse complement strand
GTTATGGCGTTATTGGCCACCGTCTCCGCCCCGGGATGGGCGCAGGAAGCCGCACAACCGTTTGCCGGGCGTTGGGCGCTCGATTTGCCCAACAACGGCGCGGGCTGGTTGGAAGTCAAACTGGACAATGGATTCCTCGAAGGCAGCCTGTTGTGGTACGGCGGGAGCGTCAATCCGCTGGACAGTCTGTATATGGACGGAACCGCGCTCATCGCCACGCGCGGCCGCGAAGTGGAGCGCAAGGATGCCTCGGGCAAGCTGCTGCTCAAGCAGCATTTCACGGAAACCTTCTCGTTCACCGTTTCCGGAGACACCCTGAACGGCACGCAAACCAATCCCCGTAACGACGGCTCGGGGGTGGATAAGAACACCTTCACCGGCAAGCGGATTCCCCCGCTGCCCGCCAAACCCGATCTTTCCAAAGCGAAACGGGGCAACCCCATCACGCTTTTCAACGGAAAAGACCTGAAGGGCTGGAAACTGACCAGTGACGGGGCCGTGAACGGCTGGCGGGCGGAAAACGGCCTGCTCATCAACGACCCGGTTCAAAAAGAGGGACAACCCCACATCAGCTACGGCAACCTGCGCACCGAACAGGAGTTTGAGGATTTCAACCTGACGCTGGAGGTGAACGTGCCGCCCAACGGCAATAGCGGCATCTACCTGCGCGGCATTTATGAGGTCCAGGTGGTGGACAGCTATGGGAAACCCCTCGACGCGCATAACATGGGCGGCATTTACAGCCGCATTGCCCCCATCGTGGCCGCCGAGAAGCCCGCCGGGGAATGGCAAACCTATGACATCACCTTGCTGGACCGTCACGTCACGGTCAAACTCAATGGGAAAACCATCATTGACAACGAACCCTTGCCGGGTTGCACCGGAGGAGCCCTCTGGTCCAATGAATTCATCCCGGGCCCCATTTATTTACAAGGCGACCACACCGGCGTGCAATACCGCAACATCGTGTTAACGCCCATCTTAAAATGACGGTTTCGGCCGTATTTTTTGATCAGATTTTGACTCATGCGCCATAGTACCTTGCGTGGACGGCTACGAGGAGAAATGACCATGGCGTTGAAAAAATCCGAACGAAAACTGCAAATGCGTGATGAAGCCCGGCGGAAAATCAAGGGGGCCGCCGGAGGCGTCACCGGCAGCCGGGAATACCGCGAAAAAGTCGAGCAGGGCCGCCGGCAACTTATGGTGAAGGCCGCCGAGGGCGGTGACTCGCGCGCCCAGCAATACAAAGCGGAAATCCATTATCTCATCAACAATTACGTGCCCTCGTACGACGCGCGCATCGAGGCCCTGATTGACAAATGGCGCTCCAGCGGCGATCCCGCCTACGACCCCGAAGTGCGGGTCGAACTCCGCAAGGCCCGCCAGAAACACATGCAGAGCAACCCGGCATAACCTCGCGAAACAGAGGGATTGGAAATTCGTGGACGCCATGACCTCCGGGAAAAGTGTTCAGGGGCGTCCCGCCACACTCTGCTGCGGCGTTTCAAGGCACGTCTCCAAGGCGTCCGCCGGGCCATTCACGGGATTGCAGCGGGCCGGCATGTTGTGCGGCAGAGTCACTTTATACCCCGTCTGCGGATGCGCCTCCCCCTCGGGAAAATCCGTGCTGACAATCTGCGCGCCGCAGTGCAGCGCCGCCTCGCGCGTCTCAACCTCATTGCGCACGCCTTCCACCAGACCGGAATCCGCCCTCGTGCGCACCATATACCCCTGTTTCACCAACTCTGCGATGCTCGTGTCGAAGGGATTATTCCGGATGAAAAACGCGGCATAGGGCTTGCCCGGCTGCGATTCCAGAAACATCGCCCGCCCCTCCAGCGAGGGCCGCCCCTGGGTATACAGGTCCGCCAGCCGGCCGCGCGTGTGAAACACCAGCATGACCTTGCCCCGCGCCGATTCCAGCAACGGCCACCCTTGTTCCTCAACCGCCTGCCTCAAGGTGGGCGCCGCGCCGCGCACCGCATCCGGCGTGATCAGGCGCTCCGGCGCAAAGACCGACCGGATTTCCTGGTCCAAAAGATCGATGGCGGCCGCGTTATAATTGCCCATTTTTATCTTCAAGACCGGGATTTCATCATTTTTCGGCTCCACCAGCAGGATAATCGGAACGTGCCTCGGATGCTTGTCCGACCATTCCTTCACCGTCTCCAGGCATTGTGTGAAACGCGCGCACGTCGAACCCTCGTCAATCCCCGGCACATGCATCACCCGCGTGCCCGCCGGATCCGGATAGATGTCCAGTTCCAGATTGCGCACCCCGCGGTCCAATTGTACATCCAAAGGTGCGTGGGAATAGTTGAACGGAGCCAGTTCATTCCCCACATGCTCCTGTCCCTCGGGTTTCACATGATAACTGTTGTGCGTGCCAATCACCTGAACCTGATTCATGCGAAGTTCATCAGGCGCCGCCGCTGCCTGAATACGGGCCAATACCAGCAAAACCCCCGGCACCAAAAAGAACACTTTTCCCAGTACGTTCATCGTATTCCCATAACCTTTATATTCGTGGAGTTTAACGGCTGTGTTCGTCCGTGATCGTCCGTGTTTGTCCGTGTCTTCCCATAAACATTCGTGAATAGTAGACGCCCCCCGCCGCCCCCCGGTTTCGTTTTCCAAAGACTCCGTCCGCCTTGCGCCCCAACCCTCTCTTTGTTAGGCTATCCCCTAAAGGCAAAGGAAAAAGGGCCGGCGCATGAAATATGTTCTGTTAGGCATTCTGCTCGCACTTGCGGCCGCCTCGCTGGTGCCGGTGCTGTGGAGTCCCCGGGTGCAGGATGACCGGCGGCCAATTGTCTGGGCCGCGGACGACAACCCCATCCGGCGGCATCAGATCGAACTATTCACAGCGCTGCATCCCCAGTACCGCGTCGTGCTTGACCCCGCCAACAACGCCATTGAAAAAATCATCGTGCAGAGCCTCGC
>CAYXPO010000666.1:0-3173 GCA_964466925.1 uncultured Nitrospirales bacterium | reverse complement strand
CGGCCCGATCCCCGATCATGTATCAATCACCCAGGACGGGCGCGCCCCGACCTTTATTGTGAATTTTGACGGAGATTTCGACAAGGTCAACTACCTGAAGTATGACTTCACCGCGCTTCCGTTCTACACGGTTCCGGCGCGGAATGCCCTCATCATCGGGGTGGGCGGCGGCCGCGATGTGCTTGCCGCAAAAATCTTCGGTGTGTCCAGCATAACCGGGGTGGAACTCAATCCCGGCATTGTCTCCGCCCTGCAACATGAGTTTCGTGAATACGCGGGGAACGTGTACGGCCTTGAGGGCGTGAACATAGTGGTGGAAAACGGCCGCACGTTCATTCAGCGCGACCAAAACAGGTACGATTTGATACTGCTGTCCATGACGGACACGCAACTGGCCCTTTCTCAGGGCGCGTATGTATTGACCGAGAACTATTTGTATACGGCCGAAGCCTTCGGGGCCTATTGGGACCATCTCACGGAGCAGGGCGCCTTTTGCATCAACTCCGGACTGATGCGGGGGGACATGATGATTCGCCTGGTGGGCACCGCGGCCAAAATGCTGGAAACAAAAGGAGTGAAGGACCCCGGCAGGCATGTCCTGGTATTCATGGCCGGCCCTACCGTCAAGGGGATCACCAAGGGCATGTGCATGGTGGTCAGCAAGGCGCCGTTGCCGGAGGCGATCATTGCCCATGGGCGGGAAGTGAGCACTCTTCTGGGATACCCCCTGGCCTGGCCGCCCTTGAACGCAATGCCGGGCCCGTCCGTTGATGTGAATTATTGGGTGTCGGAAAAGTATGCCTTCACCACGCGGCAGCCGGAGTTGTCGCCGGAGGAGTGGTCGGAGGGTTTGGGTTTCCTCATGCAGACGGATACGCGGGACGTGTTTCTGCGTTCGCAGCATCTTGATATGTCGCCGCTGATGGATGACCGTCCTTATCTGTTTTATGGAACAAAACCCAGCCGCTTTCTCCCGGCGGTGCTGAGTTTCCAGTACGCCTCGCGCGAGGTGGCCCAATATGAAGGCGGTTTCTATTTTATAATCAATCTTTTTCTCGCGGTATTCGCGGGCGTCATGCTGTTGATGCTGTCGCCGTTGGTGATTTTCACGCGGAACGAATTTCACGAGGCGGCCCGGCCAATCCGGAGCCGTTTCCTTGCCGTATGTTTTTTCCTGGGGGCCGCCTACATGATTCTCGAGGTGGCCCTTCTGCAGAGGCTCTTCTTGTTGCTCGGAGATCCAACCCTGACCTTTGCGGTCACGCTGGGAACCATGCTGGCGTTTACCGGCGTGGGCAGCCTGATTTCCGGGAAAATTCCCTCGGGGGGCTTGTGGGGGTTCGTGTGGAAGGCCGCCGGCGCGGTGACGCTTGTCCAGTTTGGCGCATGGCTTGTTCTCCCTGATGTGTTCACCGTCCTGCAAGGAACGGGCTTGGGGGTGAAATTTGGCGTGGTGACGCTCGTATTGGCGGTGCTCGCCATTCCGATGGGAATGGTGTTCCCCAGTCTGATACGGCTGGCCGGGCGGGAAAATCTCAATATGACCTGTTGGGTCTGGGGCATGAATGGCGTCGGATCCGTCCTCGGCAGTGTGGCCGCCACGATTATTTCCATAAACTGCGGGAATCACATCACCTATCTGGCCGGGGTTGTTTTTTATGCGGGAATAACAGTGATGCTGGCGGGTCTTCGGCAACAGGGGGCGCGGATAGGGCAATGCGGTCCGGCCATGCAGCAGGGAATATCTTCAGGACAGGAGCAACGCTTGGGCTGGTTTTAACGAGGATTGGAGTGGCGGGAATAGAGATAAACCGTTACACCGTCAAAAACACGTGAATCCATTCGGTCGAAGTGTGTATCGAACCAACCCCGTAAATTTAGTGCTGTCTGGGGGATCTGAAAGGGTTCCCACCAGGATTCGACAAGCCAGACGCGGGTGGCATTCTTCGTGGCGGATTCTGCAAGAACAGGAGTGATGCCGTACCGGTTCCAGATGTTTTCCGCGGGGAGTGACAACAGAAATCCGCGCAATTCCTCTTCGGAGAGGCGCAAAAAAACCTGCCGTGCCTCCGGCAAATACTTTCGGAATGGCGTCAGGGTGAAATGACTGGCATGGCCAATCATGTCGCCCGTTTCCCACCGAGAAGCGATATAGGCGGCGGCGCCCCGGTTGTCCACCTTATAGCGCACCCCCATGCGGTGTGTTTGCATGGGATGGAGGTTTTGGTGGTAGTAATCCTGCAAAAGGGGCGCGGTACAGAGGGTGATCAAGGCGAGGGTTCCGGCCCGGAGAAGGGTATGCGGAAGCGCCATGATGGCGCGGCCGGCAACATAGTACGTGATGATGCCGGAGAAGATAAAAATACGGTGTTCGTAAAAGGGGAAATTGCGCATCCGCCAGATGATCACGTTGGCGATAATGGGAAAAACCGTCAACAGAACGACCAGCAAGAGAGTATTTTTTTCGCGGCGCAACACGACAAGCCCCCCCATGAAAAGGAGGGCGCCGATTAGGAACAGCGGCCAATAGGCGAGGCTGGTGGCGCCGTATCCCGCAAAGAAGGTTTTGAAGGTGAGAAAGGCTGTTTTTAAATCCGGGCGCAATGCCCACGAATTCAGGGTGATGGAATTGTAAATGGCGGCCCATTGCGAAGCCAAAAGAACCGCCGGAAGAATCAGGAGCGCAAGGAGGGCCTGGGAAACTGTCCACTTCACGATTTTCCCGCGGCGCTGGGAAAGGGTTAGGGCGAAAAAGAGATTGAAGAGGGCAATATTCCATATGGAAAAAAAGTGGGTGTACATGGAAAGGGCTTGGAGCACTATCAGCCCGATCCAGTGCCACGGTTTTCCGTTTTTCAAAACTTGAAGGAAACAGTATAGCGCACCCAAGGCAATGGCCAGATAGAGGGAATAGGCTTTCAACTCGTGGGCGTAGAAGATTTGAAAGGGGCTCACCGCGCAGAGAAAGGTGGCGATGAGGGCCGGAGCGTCGCTTTGTAGAAGTGCTTTGCCTGCCCAGTAGGTCAATGGCAGGGTGAGTATGGAAAAGAAACAGGGGATCAGGAGCAGGAGAAGGTCCGATGTGGGCGAACAGGGGGGGGCGGAGGGGAAAAAATTCAGGAGGCATTGCCACAGGCGTACAAGAATGGCCAGGACGGGGGGGTCGCGGAGGG
>CAYXPO010000665.1:1894-3173 GCA_964466925.1 uncultured Nitrospirales bacterium | reverse complement strand
CCGCCGAAGCGGCCCCCACCCCCCCCATTGCAGAACCCTCCGCCCCTAAAGCTCCTGACATAGCGCCTGCGGTGCCCGAACCCGCCAAAGACTCCGAGGCGCCCCCTGTGGCACCCGAACCCGAAAAACAAGGCCATCCAGATACCCCGCCGCCTGTTGCCGCCCCTGCGGAAACACCGGCCCCGAAACCGGATGAAGCGGCACCATCCGCCGAGCCCCCCGCGCCTGCCCCGGAACCCACCACGCCGCCGCCGGCTCCGCCCGTTGAGGAGCCTGCACCGGCCCCCCAGACAGCCGCCCCGGAAAGTCCTCCCTCTCCGCCCGCTGAAACAAAACCGGTTGCGAGAGAATATGACACCTACACGGTGAGCAAGGGCGACAATCTCCGCCGCATCGCGGAGCGATTCCATATTCCGGAGGCTGAACTGGCCAAGTTGAATCAAATCAGCGATCCCAATTTGATTAAAGAAGGCCAGCGCATTAAGGTGCCGAAACAGTAGGTGAATCCCCTTTTTTGTTCCCGCATGGGCGTGTAGGTTCCGGCCTGTTCTTTTTTTCTGACATTCCCAATCGTTAATAAGAATTCTTATTGACTTTTTTCTATTAGTATTTTACACTATACGCAGAACAAACAAAGGGTAAATACCGAAAAGGCCCAAGATTCGTAGAACGAGGGTTACGCCATGCATGAACGATTTACCGAAGGCTGGCGGGCGGCCGCGTATATCAGTGCGGGGGTTGTGAATGATTTTCCCAATAGCACCTTTGACGTGACGCTCACGTTGCGGGGACAGCATTTCCGAAAAGTGTGCAACGCACAGGATTTGTCCATGGTGTTGGTGGAAATGTGCAAAAATTTCCCCCGGGCGAGCGCCTATTACTATCCCGATGAGGATTACGGGTACATTGCGGAAATTCATTGCCATTGCAGCCGTGAAAAAAACAAGGGCTGCTGCAAGAGCGAGGGTTTCCACCGCGGCAAGGTGCGAATCCTGTTCAAAGAGGTTGAATACCTCGAAACCAAAGAAAAGATCCATGCGGGCCATACGGCCCAGGTTCCCGCCGGATGAATCCGTGAAGAACGCGGAGGCGTCTAGCCGGCGGTGTACTGATCGATGGCGTTGCGCAGCGTGCGGAGAATCCAGGCGCGCTTCTCATCATTGGTTTCGAGCAGCGTCATGCGGAATCCCGCGTGGTTGCACTGAAATCCCGTAAGAGGAACCACCACGATCCCATGGGCGCCCATCAGATAATACACAAAGCGCTTGTCGGGGGAGAC
>CAYXPO010000665.1:0-1884 GCA_964466925.1 uncultured Nitrospirales bacterium | reverse complement strand
TTTTTCACCAGCGTTTCAATATGGGCGCGAATGCGGGGATCGGCGATGGGCAGTGTCTGCGTGTTGTTCAACACCCCGTCCTTGAACATCACCGTCAGATAGAAGGCACCGCCCGGCTTGTTGACAATCACGGCGTCGCAGCCGCGAAACGCCGCCACCGCCTCTTCGGCGCGCATGTTGAACATGTGCGCGCGGCGTTTCAGATGCTCCGGATACCGCGCGTCGCCAAATACCCGCGGAATGGACATCTGGGGCAGGGTTGTCGAGCAGACTTCCAGGCGTTTCGCCGCCAGCAGGCTGTTCACATAGGTCGCGAAATTCTCATCCTTGTCTTTGTTGTACACCTCGATCCAGCCGCAGCGCGCGCCGGGCCATGGATATTCCTTGCTGATGCCGCGCATCGAGAAACCCGGCACGTCCCCAATCCACTGGCTCATGTGAAGATGGGGATGGCCTTCATACACAATGTGGGTGTAAATTTCATCGGAGATAATGAACAACCCGTATTCCTGGGCGATTTTAACCATTTCCTCAAGGATGCCGCGCGGATACACCGCGCCGGTGGGATTGTCCGGTGACAGCAGCAGAATCCCCGCGATCGAATCGTTGTACTTCACCATGTTGCGCAGATCGTAGAGGTCCGGAAGCCAGCCATTGTACGGATCCAACTGGTACGTGACGTGGCTGTAACCCGAATGCGCCGCTTCCGCCGACGAATGCGTGCTATAGGCGGGGGAGGGACCCAGCACCCGCGCTTCGCGCTTCAGGAAGCCATACACCTTCGCCACGGCATCGCCAATGCCGTTGAAGAACAGGATGTCATCCGCCGTGATGCGCACCCCGCCCCCGCGTTTGCTGACGGAGTGTGCCAAAAATTCGCGCACTTCCGGCACCCCGGCGGTGTCGCAATAGCCGAAAGAACCCTGCGTATCGAGCAATTCATGAAGAATTTCCCGAATCCAAGGGGCGAGTTCCTCCCCCTTTTCGATGGGGTCGCCGATGTTTTCCCAGGTGATGTCCTGTCCCAGATCGCGAATCTTCCGGGCCACCGCGACGATCTCGCGGATTTCATAGCTCAGATTCTGCGCGCCTTCGTGTACGATGCTCCGTCTCATGGTATATTACACTCCACCTTTCTGATGGGTTGAAAAAAGCCTGGCCACTGTCCCGATGGGACAGTTATCATAGGACCTTTTCCCGCCGGAAATCAATGTATCCGCGCTGAAATTCATACCAGGCGCAATTGCGGGAAGAAGATGACGTCCCGGATGGACGCGGCATCCGTCACCAGCATGGCGAGCCGGTCGAGGCCAATCCCGAGACCCGCCGTGGGCGGCATCCCCACCTCCAGGGCGGTGATAAAATCTTCGTCAAGATATTGCGCTTCATCGTCGCCCGCTTCACGCAGCTTTACCTGCTCCAGGAAACGTTCGCGCTGATCAATGGGATCATTCAACTCGGAAAAGGCGTTGCCGACTTCCAGGCATGCGATAAACGGCTGAAAGCGCTCCGTCAGCGCTGGGTTGCCGCGTTTTTTCTTCGCCAGCGGCGACAATTCAATCGGGTAATCATAAAGAAACGTGGGTTGAATCAGATGCGGGATCACCCGCGCCGACATCACTTCGTCCACAATCTTGCCGTAGCCCATGGCGGGGGTAATTTCCACCCCAATGCTCTTGGCCAGTGTTGCCGCGGCTTCGCGGTCCCGCGAAGCCTCCAGATCAATCCCCGCATATTGCCGGATGGCGTCATGAAGCGTGATGCGCCTCCACGGGCGCGCCAAACTGATCTCCATGCCCTGATACGAAAACGATGCCGCGCCGATCACCTTTTCCATGATGGTGCACAGCATATCCTCGGTTTCGTCCATCAGTCCCAGGTAGT
>CAYXPO010000664.1:2328-3175 GCA_964466925.1 uncultured Nitrospirales bacterium | reverse complement strand
GCGCCTGGCAAACCGGGACCGGTTTGAGGCGGATTTGATTAGCGGGCCCACGCGGGGCCATGAGGGAAGCATTGAGGAGCAGGTGGCGGCGGCGGGAATTCCGATTGTGCGGATGCCTTTTCTGGTTCGTGAACCGGCGCCGGCGCGGGATTGGCTCACCCTGCGGCAGTTGATCCGGTTGTTCCAGGAGCGGCGGTACGACATTGTTCACACGCACACCTCGAAGGCGGGGGTGTTGGGCCGTCTGGCGGCGGAGCGGGCGGGGGTGCCGGTGGCCGTGCATACGCCGCACGGCAATGTGTTCCACAGTTATTTCAACCCGTGGCTGACGCGGTTGTTTGTGTGGATGGAGCGGCATTGCGCGCGGCGGACAGACCGGATTATCGAATTGACCGCCGGAGGGGTCGAGGAACATCTGGCGGAGGGCATTGGGCGGCGGGAACAATTTACAGTGATTTTCAGCGGGATTGACACCGCGCCGTTCGAGGCGGCGATTGCCCGGCGGGAGGCCACCCGCGCGGCGCTGGGGGTGGGACCGGAGGAAGTGCTGATAGGCGGGGTGGGGCGTCTTGAACCAGTGAAGGGATTCACGTATTTTGTGGAGGCGGCGCGGGTGGCGGCGGAATCTTTTGCGCACGTCCGGTGTATTCAGATAGGTGATGGCGCGGAGCGGGAAACGCTCCGGACGCGGGCGGCGGAGCTGGGTGAGCGGTTTCAGTTTCTGGGCAGGCGGCGGGATGTGCCGGAGTTGATGGCGGCGCTGGATATTCTGGTGGTTCCTTCAATCAATGAAGGCATGGGCCGGGTGTTGCTGCGCATCCCGTCTCTCCTGAGATTACAGTTGGAC
>CAYXPO010000664.1:0-2318 GCA_964466925.1 uncultured Nitrospirales bacterium | reverse complement strand
AGGCGGGGGCGGCGGGTGTGCCGGTGGTGGCGAGCCGCGTGGGCGGCATTCCGGATATTGTTGACGACGGCGAGACCGGGCTGCTGACGCCGCCGCGCGATGTAAACGCGCTGGCTTCTGCGCTGCTGGACCTGGCGCGCGCCCCGGAGCGCCGGCGCTGGATGGGCGCGACCGCGCGGGCGAAAGTGATACCGCACTTCAGTTTGGAGAAAATGGTTGAACGGATCGAAGCCTTATACGAGGAATTGCTGCATGAAAAAAACGTTGACCCCCGCCGATGAGTTCCTGTCGAAACAGCGGCTGCTGATCATCTCGCCGCACGCGGACGATGAGAGTTTCGGATGCGGGGGAACCATAGCGCGCATCAAGGACCTGGGAGGGGAAGTGTATGTGCTGTGCGTGTCCGTGGGGACGCTCAAGCATTACGATGGGAAAAAAGAGGAAGTGACCGGGGACCGGCGGGAGCAGGAATTCACGGCGGTGATGGAATATCTCAAGGTGGATGACTGGGACATCCTGTACCGGGACGCGGAAACGCATTTGCGGCTGGATGCGCTGCCCCGGCGCGAACTGGTGGCGCATATCGAGGAAAACAGCAAGCTGGCGCTGAACCGGCTGAAGCCGTCCATGCTGGCGATCCCGGTTTCGTCCTACAACCAGGACCACGAGGCGGTGTTCCGGGCGGCGTTCACGGCGGCGCGGCCGGGGGTGCCGCAATACAAGGCGTTTCAACCGATTGTGATTGGGTACAATAATACGTCGTTGTTCTGGAGCCTGGAACGGGAGAAGTTCCATCCGAATTTTTACATTGACATATCGCATTATCTGAAGCAGAAACTGCACGCGCTGTCGCTGCATGCGTCGCAAATGCGGGACTCGGTGCATCATTCCAGCATCCAGAACGTGGAATACATGGCGCGGCTGCGCGGCAGCGAAATATCCGTGGCGGCGGCGGAAGGCTACATGCTGTTCCGGCAGTCGCTGTAGCGAGGAGACCCTATGGGCTACGTGCTGGTGTTTGTGTTCTATTATTTGTGCGTGCTGATTCTGCTGGCCCCGTGGTGGCTGCTGCTGTTGGGTTCCGTGAAACGGCTGCGCCGGAAAGGCGGGCGGTTGCGGCGGTTTCAGGCGGAGGGCGCGTTTCTGGCCCTGGCGGGCACCATGGCGAAGTGGGTGGTGTATGACGTCAACTTCGGGGCGGACCGGCTGAACATCACCAATTGGGGGTATTGGTTCAGCCGGGGGGAAGTGGGCCTGTTCTTCATCGGGTTGTTGTTGTTCGGGCTGGGCTATTTTTTGGAGCGGCGGCCGCGCCCGGGATTGACGCCATGGCCGCACCCTATAAAAACCGTCAGTGAAATTGCTATACTATCGTGTGTGGCCTTGGGAGTGGTTGCCCATAGTTTCTTCAATTATCCCTGGTTTGAACTGCCGTGGGATTCGTGGCGCATCCTGTTCTCCCTCGGCGTGCTTCCCTTTAGCATTGGCTATGTGATGCTCGGCAGAAAACTCTGAGCACGCGCACCATCAGGAACAAACGACATGAATTCAGACAAACTGATTATTGGCATGCCGGCCGGGTCGCTGGCAGATCCGCAACGCGGCGGCAATCTGGTGAATCTGCTCAAAGACGCGGGATTCCCCACGAAAGGCTACGACCAGGGCGGCCCCACCAAGTTTCCGCTGAATGCGGTGTTGCTGGGCTGGGACGGGCGTCCGCAGGAATTCGGATCGCAACTTGCGCTTGAGGAAATCGATCTGGCCATCGGCGGCGACGATTGGATCCGGGAGCGGATGCTCGAGTTCAAATATGAACACGGCCACGAGCGGGAATTGAAGCGCATCATGTCCCTGGGACGGGGCGGGGTGCGCATTGTGATCATTCACAAACCGATTGAGAACGGGCAGGAGTTCGACCCATGGCTGAAGGACCTGCTGCAGCGCAAGCCCCTGGTGACCATGGTGTCCGAAATGCCGTATCTGGCGCTCGACTGGTTTCAGAAGAAGATTCACGCGCTCGGATTCACGGGCACGCACGCGGGGTGGTCGGTGCAGAAATACTGCATGCCGCCGAAGATTGAGCACGGCCTGGTGATTTATGAAACGTGGGGCAAGACCGAGGCGAAGGTGTTGAATGGTTCCGTGGATTTCGGGATGGAAATCACCCAAAGCGGAAGCGCCATCCGGAATTACGGGCTTCAGATCAGCGAGACCGTGCTCGAATCGGAGACCGGCATTTATGCCAACCCGCGCATCAAGGAGAACCCCGCAAAGTACGAGTTGGCGAAGATGTTTCTGCTGAACCTCTCCGGGGCGAT
>CAYXPO010000663.1:293-3176 GCA_964466925.1 uncultured Nitrospirales bacterium | reverse complement strand
TCGTGTTTTTAATGATTATGGCAAGTGCATCCATCCGGGCCTGGAGTTTTTCAGGTTCCAGGGGACCGGATTTTGGGGTGGACCAGGAAAGGGGAGACAATACGGAGATACAGAGAAAAGCGAAAGTGAACGATTTCATGCTCCCCGCCATTCGTTTATTTTTTGCAGGCTGATAGCAGCCGTCTTGTCCAGATTTTCCATGCCGCCGCCGCCCCGCAGCGGGGAGCACATTTCATACGCCACATACCCATCGAAGCCGCCCTCTTTCAGGCCCCGGAAAAAGCCCGGCAAATCCATGAAGCCTTCGCCGAGCGGCACCGCGCGCACGGTGGCCGGAAGTTCACGATAGTTAATCAGTCCGGGCATATACGCAAAGCGTTTCAACCGCACATAGTCCGCAAGCGTGGTCTGCACCATCAGCGGGGCCATCGCCTTGGCGCAGGCATACAAATCCTCCCCATGCAGCGCCACGGACCACGGATCAAACATCGCCTTGCAATTGGGATGGTTCACGTCAAGGAGAAATTCGCCGTAGGACTCAAACCCCACCCCGATATCGTGATGATTTTGCACCCCAAGGATGAGTCCATGCCGTTCCGCGGCGGCGGCGCATTCCCGCGTGGCGTTGACGCATTTATCCCAATCCGCCTGACTCGCCTCCGGGTCTGTCGTGTATCCCGTGAACACCCGCACGATCTTGGCCCCGAGGGCCTTGCCCAGCCGTGCCAGCGATTCCACATACGCCACCTGCATCTCGATAAACGGGACCTCCGCGGCCGTTTTTCCCGCTGTGAAATCCGTGTACCCCGCGATGGTGGCAATCTCCACGCCCGATTCCCGCGCCGCCGTCCGAACCGCGTCCAGGGCGCCTTCATCCATGTCCAGAATGCTGAGATGCGGGCGCTTGCCCATCAACTCCACCGCTGCATACCCCAGCGTCCCCGCCTTCCGGATAAACGCGGGCAAATCCAAGCGGGCCTGCCCCCAGAGTCCCGCATAACTGACTGAAAACAATGTTGGACGCATGGTTTTTCTCCTCGCGTAAGTATGGCGCGTTTTGTGGTTTCGCCGCAAGCGTACAAAGACCATGAGAATTGTGAATGGGCGAAACGGGGGGAGTGGGATGGGACAAAGAGAAAGGACGGAGGAAGAAAAGGGAAACATGGATGGGTACGGATGTCGTTCGTGTCCGTCTGTGCGGGTCCGTGTTGGTCGGTGTTCCCTGTTTTCAAGTCCTTTTTGTCTCTTTCGTCGTTTGGAAGGTTTTGTTCCCCTCAACCTGATGTCTTTGCTATACTCAATTCCCATGAAAGGGGTTGAAACTCATAATGTAAGGATTTACGCGTGTGACAAAGCGAGCGGTACATTTTGGCGCGGGCAATATTGGCCGCGGATTTTTGGGCCAGTTGTATTTTGAGTCGGGGTATCGGACGACGTTTGTGGATGTGGTGGAGGAGGTGGTGCAGGCATTGCAGGCGCGGCATTCGTATCCCATCCGGATTGTGGAGGAGGAGTGTCAGACGATTGTGGTGGAGGGGGTGGACGCGGTGCATGGGAAGGATCGGGATGCGGTGGTGAAGGCCTTGTCCGAGGCGGACATTGCGTCCACGGCGGTGGGGGTGAATGCGCTGGGGTATATCGCGCCGGCGCTGGCGGCGGGGATTGAAGGCCGGTTTCAGAATGCGGATGCGCCGCCGCTCAATATAATTCTCTGTGAAAACCTGATGGATGCCGGTCCGTTTATGCGGGAGAAGGTCCGGGCGTATCTTCCCGCCGCGTATCATGACGCTCTGGATGAAAAGGTCGGCTTTGTGGAAGCTTCGATTGGCCGGATGGTGCCGGTGATGACGGAGGCGCAGAAGGCGGAGGACGTGCTGCTGGTCTGTGTGGAGCCGTATTGCGATTTGCCGGTGGATGCGAACGGGTTCAAGGGGGATATCCCTGATATCCAGCATATGAAGGCGCTGGCGAATTTTGGGGCGTATGTGGAGCGGAAGCTGTTTGTGCATAATCTCAGCCACGCCGCCACGGCGTATCTGGGCTTTTTACGCGGCCACGAATACATCTGGCAGGCCATCCGGGAGGATGCCATCCGGGAGAGGGTCCATGCCGCCGCCTTGGAAAGCTGTGAAGGGTTGCACCGTAAACACGGCCTGGAACTGGCGGAGTTGCACGCGCACCGGGACGATTTGATACGCCGGTATCACAACCGCGCGTTGGGGGATCAAATTGCGCGCGTGGCCCGGGACCCGCTCCGGAAACTGGGGGTGAAAGACCGCCTGATCGGTTCCGGGCTGATGTGCCTGGAGCAGGGGGTGTCCCCGGAGGGCATCGGAGTTGCAGTGGCGGCGGCAATCCGGTACGATCAGGGGGATGATCCGTCCTCGCAGACCCTCCAGCGCCTCCGCCGGGAACAAGGCACCCTGGGCGTAGTGCGGGAGGTCTGTCATTTGGGGCCGGATTCTCCGCTTGTGAGTTACATCGAAAAGGGTGCCGAACACCTTCAGCAGCAAGGCTGGATAACGTAAGGGCAGTTATGCACGAGATTTTATTACCCAAGTTGGGCCAATCGGTGGAAGAAGCGCAGATTGTTCAATGGCTGAAGAAAGAAGGCGACGCCGTTCAGGAAGGCGAACCCATCTTCACGGTCCAGACGGACAAGGCGGAGATCGAATGTGAGTCCACCGCTTCCGGCGTGTTGCGCAAGATTTTGGTGGAACCGGGGATAGATATTCCGGTGATGACCGTCGTCGCGCTGGTGGGTGCGGCCGATGAAGCCCTGCCCGACTTGGGTAAGTATGGTGTGTCCGGTGGCGCTCCCGCCGCCGCATCCGCCCCAATCCCCGCCGCAGTATTCTCCGCCGCCTGCTTATCCCAGACCTG
>CAYXPO010000663.1:0-283 GCA_964466925.1 uncultured Nitrospirales bacterium | reverse complement strand
TGCTCCCGCCGCCGCCCCGCAAGCCGCCGCTGAAAACGCGGGCTTTGCATCTCCCCGTGCGCGCAAGGCCGCCGAGGAAAAGGGTGTGGATGTAAGCAAAGTCGTGGGCACCGGCGTGGGCGGACGCGTGATGGAAGAAGACGTGCTGGCGTATGCCGCCAGTCAGGGCGCAGTGAAAATTACCCCGACCGCCCGCCGCATGGCGGAAAACGCGGGGGTGGATATCCGGGGCGTTGAGGGAACCGGCATTGGCGGGAAGATTACGAAAGATGACATATCCCGT
>CAYXPO010000662.1:0-3177 GCA_964466925.1 uncultured Nitrospirales bacterium | reverse complement strand
CAATAAAATCCGGGTCCGTTATCGCATTGACGGAGTGCTGGTCTACAAAACCGACCTCCCCCTCGACCTGCTCCCCAAAATCGTCTCCCGCATCAAGATTCTCTCCCAAGCCAACATCACCGAGCACCAGCGGCATCAGGGCGGGCGCCTCGTATTCGAGCTGAACAACAAAGAATACGACATGCGCCTCTCCGTCTATGTCACCGTGCACGGCGAGTGTATCGTGTTGCGTGTTTTGAACAAAGACATGGGGCTGGTCAGCATAGATCAACTCGGCATGAGTCCCATGATGATGCAGCGCTACCGTGAAGACGTGCTGGATCTCCCCACCGGCGTCGTGCTCATTACCGGCCCCACCGGCTCCGGAAAAACCACCACCCTCTACAGCAGCCTTGATTACTGCAATGAAATCTCCGAAAAAATCATCACCGCGGAAGACCCCGTGGAATATGTCATTGACGGCATCATCCAATGCAGCATCAGCGACAAAGTGGGCCGTTCCTATGAGGCCACCCTCCGCGAAATCGTCCGGCAGGACCCCGACATCATCGTCCTGGGGGAAATCCGCGACCAGACCTCCGCCCAAGTCGCCATTCAGGCCGCCCTCACGGGACACAAGGTCTACTCCACCTTCCACACCGAAGACTCCATTGGCGGGTTGCTGCGCCTGATTGACATGGACATCGAGACCTTTCTCATTTCCTCCACCGTCATCTCGGTGCTCGCCCAGCGCCTGCTGCGCCGCATCTGCACTCAGTGCTGCGCCCCCTACATCCCCACCATCAAGGAAATCCAGGCCGTCGGCCTCGACATCCGCGAGGTCCGCGAATACGAATTCAAACGGGGCCGCGGCTGCGCCCATTGCATGTACACCGGTTACCGCGGCCGTATCGCCGTCTACGAACTTCTCGTACTCAATGAGGAAGTGAAAGAGTCCATCCTCCAGAAACGCACCGCCCATGAAATCCGGCGGATCAGCGTTGACACCACCGGTTTGGTCAGCATGCGCGAAGACGGCATCGCCAAAGTCATTAAAGGCATTACCACCTTTGAAGAAGTTCTTAATCATACCCCCCGTACCTTTAACATCCGTTCATTAAATCAAATTATGCGGCTTTGCCAGTAATGAAAGGAGCCTGCGGTGAACTCATGTCCGTATTGCGCGCAAATGCTTCCCACCGATCTTAAGCAAAACCCCAAACCCATTATTATCGGTTGCAAGGCCTGCATGAACCCCCTCAAGGCCCATTGGGAGAAAAACGCCCTCCACGTGGAACCGCTCAGCCATGTACCCGACATCCGCCAGATGGTGCCGGCCGGTTCCATCGGGGGGGCCATCCTCGCCGAATTGCCCAATGTCATCGAAAACCTCCCCGTGCTCCCCGAAATCGCCCAGCGCGTACTCGGTCTTGTGCGCGACCCGGAAGTCGCCCTCAATGATGTCGTGAACACCATTCGGGGCGACCAGACCATCGCCCTGAAAATCATGCGGCTGGCCAACAGCCCCGTCTATGGCGGGCTTCAGGAAATCAAGGACCTTGGCGCCGCTTGCGCGCGCCTGGGCATGAAAACCATTTGCGACGCCGTCCAGGCCGTCGCCACCAACAACCTGTACACCACACAGGCCCCCCAATTGCAGGATTTCATGCAACACCTCTGGCGGCATTCCATGGCCGTCGCCCTCTACGCCAGTGAACTCGCCGGCGCCCTCGCCATGCCCCGCGCGGAAAGCCTCTTCCTGGCCGGCCTCATCCACGACGTGGGCAAAACCGCCCTCATGCGCATCATCTCCGGCGCCAAGGAGGGCCCCATCGCCGCCATTCTCAATTCCCCTGAGATTCTCAACGAAATTTTCCACAGTTTTCACGCCCTTCTCGGACTCCACATCGCCCAGCATTGGACGCTCCCCGCTGAATTCCTCACCTTCACCTATGCCCATCACGACCCCTCCATTGTCCCCAATGACGACTGGCTCCCCTCCGCCCATGTCGTGGCCTTGGCCAATGCCATCGCCAAAGTGGACGGCTACACCATCGGGGAAGAAAGCTGCGATATTGTCCTGATGGGCCACCCCTCCACCCGGTACCTCACCCTCACCGACATCAAACTGGCCTCGCTCCGCGTCGATCTCGAAGACAAACTTGACGCCATGCTCACTGTCATCGCCGGATAATCCATATACGCACGCACGCCTTTGCGGATAACATCCAAACTTCCCCCGTGGGGAAGTTTTTGTTTTCCCCCCTATATCGGGTATAATGCCCGGTAAACATCTGTTTAGCCTGCAAAACAACCGGAGGCGCCATGACTAAAATCAAGCCTGGGCCAAAGCCCAAACGAACGTCCAAACCCGAAGAACCCAATGACGCCTCCTATTGGCGGGAGTTCGACCGGAACATGCTCTCCCATTCCATGGCCCATTACCTCATGGCCATAGATTCGCTCCGGAACACTCTGGGGTACGCCCGGACCACCGATGTGGCCGTCCTCCTGGAAGTCACCCGCGGCGCGGCTTCCCTGGCCCTGAGCCAGCTTAAAAAGCGCGGCTGGGTCGGCGAAGACCGCAACCGCTTCCTCGTTCTCACGGAAGAAGGCGCGCATATCACGCATCTGGTGGAGCACAACTTTGAAGTGCTCTCCCGGTTCTTTGAACGGGTTCTCGGCGTGGACAAGGACACCGCATTCGCCGACGCCTGTAAAATGGAACATCTCATGAGCATGGAAACCGGGCGCCGCCTGATGTCCTTGATGCGGTTTCTCCTGAGCAATGACGCGCTGGCGGAGAAAATCCGCAACCGCATGGCCAAGTAGTGAGCCTGATGAGCAGTATGCACGCCAGTCCCCAGGAGCGCCCAGATTCCAGCCCTCAAGAGGCCGTTCCCCCGCCCCCTGCGAACCTTAAGACGCTGGCCCAACTCAAGGCGGGCGAGCGGGGCGTGGTCCATGCCGTGCGCGGTTCCGGGGCCGTGCAACAACGGCTCTTGGAAATGGGCATCGGTGAAGGCGTGACTATTGACGTGCTGCGCTTCGCCCCTCTCGGCGACCCCATGATGATCCGCGTGCGCGGATTCCTCCTCGCGCTGCGCAAGTCCGAAGCCGCGCTCATTGATATCGAGGTCTAGCCCATGCCCACGTCCCTCGCGCTCATAGGAAATCCGAATGTGGGTAAAACCGCCC
>CAYXPO010000661.1:2368-3178 GCA_964466925.1 uncultured Nitrospirales bacterium | reverse complement strand
ATGCCCTTCTGGGTTGTCAGCAGCGCGGGCAGGGGAAGTTCGAGCGTGTATTGACCGCCCTCAATTTCACGGTCCACCACCACGGAAGCCCCCATGCACTCGAAGCGCGTGATCACCGAGGCATGCGGCATCCCCAGCACTTCCGCCACCCGCTCCGGCACTTGCGCCGCGTCATCGTCCACCGCCTGCTTCCCCGCGAACACCAAATCCGGCGACATCGTTTTCAGCGCCGCCGCCAAGACCTTCGCCAACCCACGGGGGCTGAGCGTTTCCACGCCGGTGATAAGCAGCCCCGAATCCGCGCCCATCGCCAGCCCGGAGCGGATGATCTCTTTTGTCTCCGGCGGCCCCGCGCTCACAACAATCACCTCGCCGCCACTTTTCTCTTTCAACTTTATTGCCTCTTCCACCGCGTGCTCGTCATACGGACTCATCACGTACTTCAGATTGGCCGTTTCCACCGACTTCCCATCCGGGGCAATCTTGAACACCGAGGCGGTATCGGGCACGCGCTTGACTAAAACCGCTATCTTCATAGAGACTCCTCTCCAGCATCCCGCATAAAATAAAGTGCCGGGAAACCTTACCGATTTCCCGGTCTCAGAGTCAAGCTAAACACCCACTATTTATCAGTTTTTGCAACCTTGACGTTCGGTTGGGCGGCGGAAGGGGCTTTCACCGGCTTGGGGGCGGCGAACGCTTTTCCCAGCATCGCCGCTATCGGTCCGGCATTGGATACATTCAAGGAGGCCTGACGCCACGTGCTGTACTGCTCCAGGGTCACCATGAGATTGCCCGCGTTCGCGGCAT
>CAYXPO010000661.1:0-2358 GCA_964466925.1 uncultured Nitrospirales bacterium | reverse complement strand
CATCCGGCGGCAACGCCACACCGCTCAATTCGCTGGCGACTTGCAGGCCGCGCGCCCCATCCACATAGAGGAATCCATAGCCCGCGCGCTTGAGCACGTCCGGCGGGATTCCCGTGGGAACCGCGCCCGGTTTTACGTCCGCCATGCTCTTGACCTTCGCTTCGTCCACGCCCACCACAATTTTATCCTTGGCGTTCATGGCATAAATGGGGACACCCAGCAGGTCCTTGGCCACGGAAATCTGCGGTTGGTCGGGTTGTGCCGGCTGCATGGCGAATTTCGCCAGCGAAAGCAGCGTCATCAGCGGCGACGGATTCACCGCCGAGATGCAGCCCAGGAAATTGGGGGCCTTTTCATCCGCGCTGGTGACGCTCACCGCAATTTCCTCTCCCAGGTAATTGCTCAGGCCCGTATAAATACCCTTTATCTGCGTGCCCGCGTTCGGGTCCTTCACCCACGCGGCAATCTGCTGTCCGATAAACTCTTTCAATTCCTTGGTCAGCCGCAGCGACGCCATGGCCGCGCCCGGCTCCCCGAAAAATCCGGGATATTGAAGCGGAGGCAGTTCCGCATACGCCCCGCCCGCGCTGTGCCCCGCCGCGCGCACATTCATCGCCGTGCCATTCATCTTCACCGCCACCACAACCTCATCATACGCAGGCACCAGCCCCGCCAAGGCCGGTTTCGCGGGAACCAAGAACGGCGGAAGCGACTCCAGGTCGAGGTTTTTCAAATCCGTGAACACCAACAGTTCATCCTTGTCCGAAACGGGAAAATCCGCGCTCCCGCACCGCACCGGACGGGGAGCCGCCAGCGCGCCCGCCAGCGCCTTCAATCCGTCCACGGAATCCCCGGCAAATGCATATCCATCCTTGAAAAAGTAACCGAACCCCGCCGTCTCCTTGTATTTGGCCGTGATATCCCCCACGCCCAACGGCGTATCCTTCGCTTCGCCCTTCGGTTTGGCCGACAAGGTCTTTTCGGCCTTTTCCTGCGACGCCACGGGCAACACATACCCCACATACTTGGTGTTCTTGGGAACAAACACCGCCGCAGGGCGGTTGGCATCCAAACCCAACGCCTTCCCCAACCCCTGAAAATCCTTTATCCCCTCCAGTTCCAGTTCTTTAGCCAAATCCCCAGCCAACGCATTCATGCTCTTGGGAATACCGGGAATACCTTCCGCAACCCCTGGAAGTTTCACAAATTGATCCCCCTGTGACTCCAATATCTTCAACGAGGGGCATACCACCGCCGCCAGAGCATCCCCAGGAAGCTTGCTTAGGATATTGGCGGGATACCCGGCATCTTCCGCCACCGCCATCCAGGACGAGGTCAGTACGCCAACAACCAACACGACATATCGTAATTGCATGCTTTTTTCCTTCTTGTACACTATCCTGCACTTGGCTTTTCATGTTTGAGACTCTATAGAGGGGGCGTAAGTTTCGTAGCCCACAAGCTGCCTATGCATCAATAACCCCCGCGATTCTTTCCCGCGCCGGGGGGCAAAACTCGTTATAGTTGAAAAAAGTTGAAAATGTGGACAATAATGTTTGTCACGGTCGTTACAAAACGATGTCACCGGGTGAAGCTATGCGCGGAAAAAAATCATTCACCCGCACGCAGGTCACGTAGAATAAAGCCATATAGGAACCTTAACATGCCGCCGAAAAAGGAAGAAACCCCGTCGGTTATTGGAAAAGCACTGGTTCTTGAGGGGATTGTCACGGAAGAACAGTTGAAGCGCGCGATGCGCATTCAACAACGACTGGAAGAACCCAAGCAAATCAGCGATGTGCTGGTGGAATTGGGCTACGCCACCAAACAGGCCGTATTCGAGGTCTTCGCCAGGCACGGCGCGGGGATGCGGTTGGGAGAAATGCTGGTCGAACAAGGCATTATCTCCTCCGAGATGCTGGACAAGGCCATGGTGGTTCAAAAAGAGCGGGGCATCCGCCTCGGTCAAGCCCTGGTCGAACTGGGGGCCATCAACGAACGCCAGCTTCTCCAAAACCTCGCCAACCAAGCGCGGGATGACTTGATCGAACCCAGTTTCGCGATGGTGGATGCCACGTTGTTGCGCGGGGTTTCCCCGGAATTCATGATCAAATACAATTTCGTCCCCTTCAGCAAAAATGACGAGGGCGTGGTGACGGTCGTCGTGTCGGAACTCGACAATCAGGAAAGCCAGCATGCCATCAGCGATCTGTTCCCGGGCAATTATGTTCTGGCGCTCGGCCCCGCCAATGCCATCAAACGCACCATTGATGATTTCCGCGCGTTCCGCCAAAAGGTCTCCGGCCAGGACGCCGGCGCCTTGGAAGGCGGCGAGGACAATGTCGTGCAATTGGTGGA
>CAYXPO010000660.1:2732-3180 GCA_964466925.1 uncultured Nitrospirales bacterium | reverse complement strand
GCGGCGCGCCAGCGGCGCTTCGCACCGCAGACGTTCCGCCGCGGCCATTTCAAACAAGTTTTCTTGCATGCCTCCATGCTAATGGCGGGCGGGGGCCGGGGTCAAGGCCGGGGGGGAGTCCGCCGCGGGAATAGAGCACATGGCGGGTGTGTTTTGTAAACAACGATGACAATTGAACCCGATCCCGCGCGGATGCGAAACGGCGCGGCAAACCTTCATAGGAGAAACGAAGTATGAGTGAGAAACCGAATCAAGATCAGACAGGATCGTGTTGTACCATATGCAAGGGCGGATGCCCCATGGGCGGTTCCGGTTGGAAATGGTCCTTGTTTACCTTGGCCATGTTGATCGTTGCCGGAGTGACCATGAGCACCGTTTTGGCGGGCAGTGAAGGCGCCTCCTGTCCTGCCGCCAAGGCTTCCGCATGCTGTGCCTCGGCTCCGGCGGC
>CAYXPO010000660.1:0-2722 GCA_964466925.1 uncultured Nitrospirales bacterium | reverse complement strand
AAGAACAAGGCGAAGCCAAATCCTGTCCGGTGGCGGCCAAAGAGACCGGAAGCTGTGCGGCCAAATCCGCGGCGGACGGGAAATGCGCGAAGGCCGACAAGGAAAAATGCTGCACCAAACAAGGGCAGTGCCCCAAGGGCAAGGACCCGGCCGCCTGCACGGACAAGCCTGCGGAAACGAAAGAAGAACCCAAGAACGTGACCAACTAGCAGCGATAGCAAGTGTTGCAACGAGACCCGGCCCGGCGGAGTGAAAAAACGCCGGGCCGGCATTTTCTTTACGCGCCAACCACCTTGCGGCAGATTTCGTTCAACACCTTTCCGTCCACAAGATCACCCAGTTCTTTCTTCATGGCCCCGGTCAGTTTTCCCGCGTGGTTCATCTCCGGGTGCTCCGCAAGATACGCCCGCACCTTTTCCTCCACCTGCTCCGCCGAAAGCTGCTTGGGCAGGAATTCATCCAGGGTGGCGATTTCCAGTTCGATCTTGGCCACCTCATCCAGCTTGCCAAGCCCCTGATATGTTTCAATGCTCTGCTGGCGCTTGCGCACTTCCGAACGCAACGCCTTCACCGCCTCCTCATCGCTCAGTTCCTGTTCCTTGGCCGATTCCTTCTCTTTCAGAAGAAGGGCCGCCTTCGCCAGCCGCAGGCATTCGAGACGGACGGTGTTCTTGTCCTTCATCGCCTGTTTAATGGCTTCCTGTACATCGCTTTTTATGCTCATGCGTGGTTCTCCTTGCTCCATCCACCACTCTACCGCATGCACACCTCGTCCCGCAACGCAATTGCTTCTTTGCGGTCCCCTCTTGGTGTCGTTTTGGCCCTTTGAGGCCGTTGGGTCTTTTTCCCGGTATCCCGCCGCCTCTTTGCTCTTTCTATGCCATTTCTTCGCTCCCGTCTCCCACCAATAAAAGACTCTGCGAAGAAAAGATATATCGTCCGCAAAAGTCTTTTCCGCGTCCCGCGGGATACCGTGAAGCCATGCCAGACAATGAGGTGTGGCTGAACTTGAAATGGGAGCCAAGAGCCATGAAGGTAATGCGCCGGGAAAACCGGAATTCCATAACTATCGAACCCGCCAAATTGGATAAGTTTGTCGAAGCGCACAGAATGTGGCACGAGACCCCGGAAGAAATCCGGGCGGGACTGGAGTGGGGGAGACGCAAACAAGTGCTGTTGCGCTGGGTGCGCCGCCAGATGGGCCGCCGCTTGACCCTCAAAGAACGGCGCGGCATCGAACTGCGTTTCTTTCACAACCTCACCTTCGCCGAGATGGGCGACGAAATGCAACTCGATGCCGTCAACGCATGGCGCATGGTTCAGGCATCCGTTAAAAAACTTCAGAAAGCCGCCCAGGAGGACAACTCCTGGCGGGAAAAAACCACAAAGAAATAAGGCGGACCTCGTTCACTCCGCCCGCAATGCCGCTTCCGGCGTGAACACCGTGTTGCGGTGATACCCGCCGGGAACGGTGGTTCCCGGAAGCGCCACACACCGTTCCAGCATCGCGGGATGCGGGAGCGTGACATTGTCCCCCAACACGGAATGAATGAGTTCCGTGCCCGGAGGAATCGAGCAGCCGTTCCCCGTCAGGGATGTTTTGCCGAGCTTGTGCAGTTCATGAACGCAACACTCGATAAGGTCCCCGATGTAGGTGATGTTCATATCCCATTCAACCACCCGCGCGATCCGCACGGCATATTCCAGGTCAATAAGGATTTGGATGGAGTCCGTGAGTTCATACTCATCGCGCAGCGCCGTGCGCGGAGTGCGCCGGATGGCATCGAAAATGGGCAGGTCGAACAAGTACAGCCCGCAGCCCTTTAGCAGGTTCTCGATATGGCGGGGCTTTTCGATCACGCGCCGCACCGTGTTGTCACCGCGCAGATAGACGTTAAAATTCTTCTTTACGGCCTCCGGGTCTTTTTCTTCCTTCACCGCCAAGACCGCCGCCGAGGGATGGTTTTCAAACACCTCCACCATCAGGGAGAGGTTGGGTACGTCAAAGAAAATGTCCCCCAGGAACAGGATGAAGGGACGGTCCACATGAGGTTCAAGTTGACCCACCGCGTGCGCAAGTCCCAGGCGTTTTTCCTGTTCCACATACCGCACGTTGAGCCCAAAGGCCGTCCCATCGCCCAGCGTTTCCCGGATGCGTTCTCCGAGATGGCCAACGACCACAATCACGTCTTCCACCCCCAAAGACTTCAAGTGCTCTAACTGGTAGACCAGCAAGGGTTTATTACATATCGGAGCGATGGGTTTGGGCACTTGTTCGCCAAAAGGTCCCATCCGGGAACCGTGTCCCGCCGCGAGGATTACTCCTTGATATTTTGCCGTGCTCATAGGCGTTCCTAACCGCGCCCAGGATATCTTCCAAGGCCGCTAAACCATGTTCACTTTATTAAACCGTTTATTCCAGCAAAGTATTGCCGTCAAAACGATTGTGGCCCAAAATATCCAGAGAGCGCAACTTTCCGCCGTGCCTGAAAAGGGGCAAATCGCCCCAGATGAGGCATGTCAAGGGATAGTCACCCGGTGGATAGGTCTCCCTTATGGTGCCGCTGGAAGGGAAAAGCAGGGCAAAACCGGAGGCCGGCAAAGGGCTTTTCAAGGTGGCACAAGTTTTGCTTTCCTCCCGGCGTGGAGTTCTGTTTATGGACTCCCGCCGGTTTCCCTTAAACCCAGACTATGGGAGTAACCAACCATGCGGATTGGGAGA
>CAYXPO010000659.1:0-3186 GCA_964466925.1 uncultured Nitrospirales bacterium | reverse complement strand
GTGGCAACTACCCGCCGGACACGTACAACTACTTTGGCTTCCGCCTCACCAGATAATTGGTAAACGTCCGGTGAAGGGCGTCTTCCCCTTTGATGCGAATTGTGGGAGAATAGTGTCCTTGCACAGGAGGTAGAGCAATGGCGCGGTCAGTGAAGCAAAGCAAGGTGATGCGGGGGCAGTGTTGGCGGGTGCGGATCGCGGCGTGTACCGCCTCGGGGTAGTCCATCGTGCAGTGGTGCCGCGAGGAAGGCGTCGCGGCGGCGCACTATTATTGGTGGAAGGGGGAGTTGAAACGGCGGGACCGCGCGGGGGCTTTGGGTGACAATCAGGCAATTACAGCAGGATCAAACAACGCTGCAAACGCCTTTATTGAAATACATCTGGTTAAAAAATAACATAAGGTTGATTCGGTGTTTTTAAGTTTTGTGCCATCTACCCGCAAGGAGTGAACAAATGAGTGAACAAATGTCTGGTCTTCGCGTATTGGTAACGGTTTCTCTTGTCTTTCTGTTCGCCGCAAATGCCTCTGTTTGGGCTGTTGAAAAAGCATCCGCCAAAGAGTCTAAAGTTACCTATACGCTCACCATTAACGTGGTGGGTAATGGGACCACATCGCCTGAGGCAGGGACACATGTCTATGAAGAAACCCCCGTTTTTCTTTCGGCGTATGCTGAAACAGGCTGGGCTTTTGATCATTGGGAAGGCGATCTCACCGGTACAGAACCATTGAATCAATTTCTTAATATGAATGCGGATAAAATGGTGACAGCGGTATTTGTGGAAGGCGGAGTCCCGCTTACGGTATCCGTTGCCGGGAATGGGACGACCAGTCCTGCGGCCGGTACGTATACGTATGTTGCGGGGAGAACGGTGAACATTTATGCTTATCCCAGTTATGGATGGCTGTTCAGTCATTGGGAAGGTGACCTCTCCGGAACAGCGCCGTCGGGTTCCGTGATTATGGATTCCGCGAAAACCGTAACCGCCGTATTTACCGATACCGCTCCCACAGTTACATTGACCATACTCGTGACTGGCAATGGTTCAGTTAATCCTTCAGCGGGCGCCCATACCTATTCCCTGGGCGAGGGAGTCACACTTTCGGCCACGCCCGATGCCGGCTGGGCCTTTGATCAATGGCAGGGCGACTTCACCGGAACTCATCCCTGGAATCAGCTCATCGTTATGGATTCCAATAAAACAATCACGGCGGTGTTCGTGGAAGGGGGAATTCCCCTCACTATTTCCCTCACAGGCAACGGATCCACAAGTCCTCCTGCTGGAACCTACAATTATGTGGCAGACCGTACTGTTCCAGTCTCTGCGCAGCCTGGCATCGGCTGGGCCTTCAGCCACTGGGAAGGCGATCTTTCTGGTTCAGGCAATCCAACACAGATCACCATGGACCAGGCAAAGTCCATTACCGCCGTATTTCTTGCGTCCCGCACCTTGGCCATTCAAACGCAAGGGATTGGAACGGTTGATGTGTCCGAAGGAACACACACCTACTTGGATGGAGAACAAGTCTCCCTTACCGCCACCCCGGAAAATGGTTGGCGTTTCGATCATTGGGAAGGCGACCTCTCCGGTTCGGATAATCCCGCGTCCATCACCATGGATAGCGACAAAACAGTCACCGCCGTATTTGTTGCGCGTATGGCATATACTTTGTACACCTCCGTCAGCGGCCAGGGCACGATTTCCCCCGAACCGATTTCACACGATTATTACGAAGGGGAGGTGGTTGAAATCAGCGCCACCCCCAGTGTGAATTGGCAATTCGACCATTGGGAAGGCGATCTCTCGGGATCCGAAAATCCCACGACGATTACCATGGACGCCGATAAAACGGTCAGCGCCGTGTTTACTTCCGTGGGCTATTCCCTGACCACCTCTCTTACAGGGAGTGGCTTTGTCGATCCCGCCGGCACCACTTCATACTCCTCTGGAACGACCGTGACACTGACCGCCTACCCGGAAGACCACTGGAGCTTCCAGGAATGGCAGGGTGACCTCACCGGCCCTGATAATCCTGCACAACTTCTTATGGATGGCGACAAAAACGTCAACGCCGTTTTTGTCCTGGATAGTCACACCCTGACCACTAACGCCCTCGGAAACGGCACTGTAGACCCTACCGGAACCACAACCCACCCCTATGGCGCCGAAGCAACCCTCACCGCAACTCCGGAGGCCGGTTGGACCTTCCAGGAATGGCAGGGCGACCTCACGGGAACGGTCAATCCCGCACGACTCCTTATTGATGGAGATAAAACCGTTACGGCGGTCTTTGTCCCCCTTTATTCATTGACCACCTCCGTGGTAGGAAACGGTTCCGTCACTCCCGCTGGAACCAGCACCCATCCAGAGGGCACCGAAGTAACTCTCACCACCACCCCGGAGAGGGGCTGGGTCTTCCAGGAATGGCAGGGTGACCTCACAGGAACCTCGACTCCAGCTCAATTGCTTATGAATAGCGATAAAAACGTCACCGCCGTATTTGTAGAAGAATCTGAAGGCGGTGTCGAAGGAACTCCGGAAGGCATTTCAGAGGGCGAAGGCGGTGTCGAAGGAACTCCGGAAGGCGTCGCAGAAGGCGAAGGTTCACCACAAGAAGGATCTGCCGAAGGCGAAACCGGTACTCATTTCGCCGATCAGAATGGTGACGGCCTCATCAGTCTCTCCGAACTCCTCCGCGTCATTCAGTTCTTTAATTCAGAGGGATTTCATTGCGAGGCGGGCACGGAAGACGGTTTTGCACCCGGTCCGGGAGACACCGCTTGCACCGCACACTCCAGCGACTACAATCCCCACGATTGGCATATCGGACTCTCCGAACTCCTGCGCCTAATCCAATTCTTCAACTCCGGCGGATACCATTATTGCCCCGATGATGCCACAGAGGATGGGTATTGTCCAGGAGTGAAATAACGCGGAATAACCAACACAACACAGGTTGGGCCAAGAGATGGTTTCCTTTTTCAAATGGCACAATTGCTTTTTATTTTGTAAAAAAGTTACCATTGGTAATGGTTGCTGGTAGAGTGTGATTCTTGTACGTTCGGTAGTACGTCAGAACATGGGAAGGAAATATTCCATGCAACGTTGTTTTCTGTCCAAACGCCCTTTTTTACTTGAGAGTACCGTATTCACGGGCTAGTTGCCTTCGGTCTGTTCGGATTTAAG
>CAYXPO010000658.1:0-3189 GCA_964466925.1 uncultured Nitrospirales bacterium | reverse complement strand
GAAAATGGCCGTTTTCTTTAATAAGAAGATGCGTTATTCAACTTTGCGTGACTTCCCGTTAATAAGCCATCATACAGTTACTTCGACCGTGATGCTGGTATCACAACCGAAGACATCTACGACTTTCACACAGATCGTATAATTTCCCGTTTGCGCGTAAAGGTGTCCGGCATCGCTGACGGTCTTGAGCGAGCGATCTTTTCGGGTGCGGTAGTCCTGCCAGTCATGATGGAAGGGCTGGCCGGGCTGCCAGTCAAAATCCACCGCCCAGAAGTCAATGAAATCGAACCCGCTTTTCACCGCGCGTTCTTTCAAGGCCTCCAATTCCTTGCCCGGCACTTCCGACAGCGAGGGCAGGAACTTCGTGAGCTTTACATCCACCCGTGTCTTTCCGCCTTCCTTGCGTTTGACCGCCCCGGCTTCAAGCACCGCCATCTCAAGGAACGGCGGCGGATTCTTCCGGTTCTTTTCCATAATCTCGCGCGGGATCGGGATCAATTTCATCCGCACGCCGAGCTCGGCTTCGAGCGCCAGGGTGGTTTGCCGCAATTCCATCTCGAACTCCCACGCCAGGCAATACACCTCGCGGCCTCCCGCCTGCACCACCGCCTCGGCCACCGCCCGCGCCTCCTCCCGCGTAAAAATCGAGTCTATCCCGTCCACATGGCAAAACGCCCCGGATTTTCGCCCGTGCAACAGCGGCGACGGCGTACGCTTCAACACCTCTGCCTTGAAAAACTCCAAAACGACGCGCCGGTGTTCCTCTTCAGCACCGTTCAGCCGGTCTTTCTGCCACCATTGCCGTTCATACCGCCCCAAGTTATATACGTCGAACGCCCGATAGGACTTCCTTTCTTCGTGCAGCTTCCGCTGTACATCAATCATCCGCTTCCGGCTCGTGTGAATCGCAAACCGCCCCAAGTCCGCCATGATCCAACGACGCCCCAACCGCTCCGCCACCGCGCCCGTCGTACCACTCCCGCAGAAAAAGTCCGCCACGAGATCGCCTTCATTCGAGGATGCCTGAATAATGCGTTCAAGGAGTACTTCGGATTTTTCGGTAGAATAACCATTATCGAAGGAATAGGCGGGAATATCATCCCAGAGTGTTGTTACGATTGGGTTATCCGAACACACTTTGTATTCCGGCTTTCCACTTTTTGAATGTTGTCGAATAAGCCCTAATGCTATTGCTTTTTCCGCTCTTTCTTTTTCCCACATCCAATGTCTACCAGCTGGAGGTTTAACACCAAATATTTCGTAATCCATTCCATTTCTTAAGCCAGGTGCATCAAATGCGTGCCACCGTTCATCAAGAGTAATTTCTGACCTAGGCACAGAGATTTTTGTTAGAATTGACTTCGCATAGAAGAGGATACAATCACAACCAACATTATATCTTGTTGCTGCTTGATATTCCTGAATGTTTTTCCTGATGCGTTTTGAATAAATCTCATTTCTAAAACCACCTATTCCAAAAACTTCATCCAAAATGCTTCGCAAAAATGAATTAACCCTATAGTCGCAATGTACATAGATAGCACCTTTCTCTGAAAGCATTTCTTTCATGAGTGTGAGCCGCTCGAACATCATGTGGAGATAGGAG
The DNA here is from genome assembly GCA_964466925.1 of uncultured Nitrospirales bacterium. GTDB lineage: Bacteria > Hydrogenedentota > Hydrogenedentia > Hydrogenedentales > CAILVY01 > CAILVY01. Next base: position 1,583 of record CAYXPO010000658.1, on the reverse strand, counting down.
TCGGTGCCTTTTCCCCACATGTCTCGATAGGCGACCATTTCGAGGGTGGACTGGTCTTTTTCGACCGTTTCTTTGGCATCACCTATGGGGACACCCATGGTGAAATCGGCGCCGACGTCAAACGGCGGGTCAATGTAGATAAGGTCGATCTTGCCTTTGAATTCCTTGAGCAGGCTGGCCATGACGAGTTTGTTGTCGCCCCAGATCAGGCGGTTGCGGAAGTCGTCCTGTTTTCGTTTCGCCCGTTCTTCCTCGAATGCCATCAAGGTCTGTTCACCAGCCGCTTCGGCGCGCTGGCGGGGCTCATCCACGGTCTCGATCTGCTGCATGGGCATGGCGCACGCCGCGATATCCACTTCGCGGCGGTTGCCGTAGTCATCATACTTGCCTTCCCAGACCAACTCCGTCCGCATCCGTGAAAGCGGGTGGGGATTGGCCGGCCCCCAGTGAAACTCTTTTGGCATGGCGGCTCCCTCTATTCGTTGCACCCAGTATCGCTGCAAAGCACTCCCAATTGTGACTCGCATACATCTCCCAATTCAAATTTGCGCATTGGGTAGTTGGGCTGTTTGCCCGCCCCCGTCAGGGCCGTGGGTTGGGGCGTTTTTACCAGGGGCATCGGGGTTATTTCGCGGTATAGCCGCCGTCAATGGGGAGGTTTACACCGGTGATGTAGAGGGAGGCGTCGCTGGCGAGGAAGACGATGGCGCCCATGAGGTCGGAGTCGTTGGCGAGGCGTCCGAGGAAGGTGTGGTCGCTGTATTGTTTGACGAAGGCGGCGGGATGGTTTTTGGTGCGGTAGCCGCCGGGGGAGACGCAGTTGCATCGGACGTTGCGCGCGCCGTAGTAGCTGGCGGTGAACCGGGTGAAGTTGATCATGCCGCCCTTGTGGAAGAAGTAGTCGGGGTACCAGCCGTGCAGGGTGGTGCCGCGGTAGAGGGTGGGATCGGGGCCGATCATGCCCTGAATGGAGGCGATGTTGATGATGGAGCCGCGCTGGCGCTCGGCCATGGCGTCGCCGAAGGCGCGGGTGATCAGGAACAGCCCGGTGGCGTTGATTTTCATGCTTTCGGCGAAGGCGGCGGCCTCATCGGTGAAACCGCGTTTCATGGGCCGGGCCACGGAGTTGTTCACGAGGATGTCAACGCGGCCGCTGTTCCGGAGGATTTCTTCGCGGAGGGCGAGGATGGAGGCTTCTTCACCTTGGTCGTATTGCAGGGCGGTGACATCGAGTTTTTTCGCGCGGTATTCACCCGCAATGATTTTGAGGGCCTTGAGGTCGCGGGAGGCGATGTAGGTTTCCGCGCCGGCTTCGGCGAGCGCCCGAACGATCTGGCGTCCGTAGAGGCCCGCGCCGCCGGTCACGAGGGCCACTTTGCCTTTGAGGGAGAAGGTTTCAAGGACGTTCATGAAGGGGTCTCCGTGATTTAATGGTGAACATGGGAAGACTGGGAAGACTGGGATGGTTGTTTTTCATAACAATCTCCGGAAGCCGGTATGGGCCGGGGGGCCTTCAAGGCGCTCCAGCACGGCGTTATGCGCAAGGGCGTCCGCAAGTTCGCCGAAGACGGCGTCCACCGCTT
>CAYXPO010000657.1:0-3190 GCA_964466925.1 uncultured Nitrospirales bacterium | reverse complement strand
CGCGCTCCTTTGCTTGTTGGTCCTGTCAGTCCCATGCCCATGCATACTTCCCGTCCGCCCGGGCGGGCACGGGATATATCACAGCGCCCGGCCACGCAGCCGGGCGTAAATGGTCACTACGTTCTTCTGCTCGAATCAGGCGAGTGCGGCGTCGAGCGCCTTGGCCAGTTCGGTCTTGGCGGTCACGCCAATATAACGTTTCACTTCCGCGCCGTCTTTCATCACCAACAGCGTGGGAATGCTCGAAACGCCGAATTGCTCGGCCAAACCGGGTTCCTGGTCCACATTGATTTTGGCCACCGCGGCCTTGCCCGCGTAATCCTTCGCGAGATCGTCCAGCACAGGCGCCACCATCCGGCACGGGCCGCACCATTCCGCCCAGAAATCCACCAAGGTGACGCCTTGGGCCACCGCATCCTTAAACGTTGCTTCCGTCAATGCTGTTGCAGCACTCATGTTGCGCCTATGCTCCTTTATTGCTTGCCTGTTCCGCGGACTGTGCGCCGCTGAAAACGCTTCCAGAGAACGCCCAGTATACACAATATTCCTCCTTCCGCGCAAAAACCGGGGCGGGCCGGTTGACTCCGTTGGGCGAAATTTGTTAGACTTCGATCAGTTGCGCGTAGTGCGCGAAGGTGGCGGAAACGTGAACGCTTTAAGAATTCCCCTGGCTGACATTACGGAGCATGGTTTCCGCGTGGACACGGTGGCGGCGGTGAAGGCGTTGCAGCCGGAAGACGCGGAAGCGCTGCCCTTGGAACAGGTTAGCGTGCGCGGCCTGCTGTCGCCGATGGGCGAGGAATACCTTTTCCAGGGCGAAGTGCGGGGCGTGTTCGAGCATCCGTGCGACCGGTGCTTGGCGCGCGCGGAGGCGCCTTTCACGGTGGAGGTGGTGTGGACCTTTGAAGAAGGCCCGGAACCGGTTCCGAAGGAAGGAAACTCCCAGGAGGAATCCGGGGATGATATAGACGAAGCATTGGACGAAGCCGGAGAGCATTTTCTCTTTCAGGGCGCGGAGATTGATCTGTCCCGTTGTGTCTGGGAAGAGGCTGTTCTGGCGTTGCCCGTGAAGTTTGTGTGCCGGCCGGAGTGCCAGGGCTTGTGCCCCCGGTGTGGAGTGAACCGCAACCTGGAAACATGTTCGTGCCGGCAGGATGAAGAACAAGACCATAACCCTTTCCGTGGGCTGAAGGGCCTGTTTTCCTGATCAGCCCCAGAGGACAAAGGAGAGTCTCGTGCCAGTACCAAAAAGAAAAACAGGCAGAGCAAAGCAAAACATGCGCCGTTCGCATCATGCGCTAAGCGCTCCCGCCCTTATTGAGTGCCCCGACTGCGGTGAGAAGACCATTCGTCACCGGGTCTGTCCGAAATGCGGCCATTACAGAGAACGCCTTCGGATCAACCTGAAAGAAGATTGATAACGTCCGCGTTGGAGACGATCCATGCGAATCGCGGTAGACGCGATGGGCTCGGATCGCGCGCCTGACATCGAGGTGGAAGGCGCGGTTTCCGCGAGCCTTGCAAGCGACACAGAGATTTTATTGGTCGGCGACGAGGTGGTGCTCAACGAGAAATTGGCCAAGTTTGCCAAACGCGGGGCCATTACGGTGGTCCACGCCTCGGAAGCCATTCACATGAACGAATCCCCCGTGATGGCCATCCGGAAAAAGCGGGATTCCTCGCTGGTGGTGGCCATGCGCCTCATGAAAGAGGGCCGGGCCGACGCCGTCGTCAGCGCCGGGAACACCGGGGCGGTCGTGGTGGCCGCGCGCATCGTGCTGGGCCCCCTGCCGGGCGTGGCGCGATCCGCCATCTGCCAGTGCCTTCCCACGGCCACCGGCCGGGTCGCGCTCATTGACTTGGGCGCGAACGTGGATTGCAGCGCCCGCCATCTCACGGAATTCGCGGAAATGGGCATTGCCTATTCGCACTACGCCCTCGGCGTGGAAAATCCGCGCGTGGGCCTGTTGAACATCGGCGAGGAAGTGGGCAAGGGCGGCCAGGTCGCCAAGGAAGTGCATCACAACTTGAGTGCCGCCCCGCACGTCAATTTCATCGGCAACATCGAACCCAAGGCCATGTTCGGCGGCGACGCCGACGTGGTGGTCTGCGACGGGTTCGTCGGCAACATCATTCTCAAGACGAGCGAGGCGGTGGCCAGCCAGATGGGCAGCCTGATGCGGGAGAAACTCGAAAGCTCGAACATGAGCAAATTCGGCGCGGTCCTCGCGCGGAAATCCCTCTACGATCTGAAGAAGACCGTTGATCCCAACGAATATCCCGGCGCCCCGCTGCTGGGGGTGAACGGCGTGGTGATCATCCTGCACGGGTCGTCTTCGCCGCGTGGGCTTTCCAATGCCATCCTGGGCGCGCGCAAAGCCTTCGAGACCAGGCTCAACGAACATATTCACGAGAACATCGAATTGCTGCGCAATTCCGCCGGGAACGCCGGGGAAGCCTCGCCGGAGGAAACGTCCGAATGAGTTTTTTCCTTTTTCCCGGCCAGGGGAGTCAACGGCCCGGCATGGGACGGGATGTTTACGATGCCTCCGCCGCCGCCCGGGAGATTTTTGACCGCGCCGCCGCGCTGAGCCCCCCCGGATTCCTCGACACGCTCTTCACCAGCGATCAGGAGGGGTTAAACGACACCCGGACCGCGCAGCCGGCCCTGTTGACCGTCGAAGTGGCCATTGCCCGGCACCTTGCGGCGTCCGGCATTCACCCCGAAGGCTGCGCGGGGCACAGCCTGGGCGAAATCCCCGCCCTGGTCATCGCGGGCGCGCTGGGTTTTGAAGACGCGTTCCGGCTGGTCCGGGAACGGGCGCGGCTGATGAGCGAAAATGTCCCCGAGGGCGGCATGGCCGCCGTGATCGGGTTGCCGCCGGAAAAGATCGAGAGCGTATTGCCGGAAGACGTTCAGATTGCCAATTACAACAGTCCGGACCAGACGATCATAACGGGCGCCCGCGCGCCGCTTCAGACCGCCGCCACTTTGCTTAAGGAGGCCGGCGCGAAACGCGTGTTGCCTTTGAACGTGTCCGGACCGTTCCACTCGAAATTTATGCAATCCGCCACCGATCAGCTTGGGGCATTTTTACTCCAGATTCCCCTTGCGGCGCCCCGTGTGCGGTTTATTTCATCCGTCTCGGGCGCGGAGGAAACCGATCCGGAAACCCTCCGCCGACTGCTG
>CAYXPO010000656.1:0-3193 GCA_964466925.1 uncultured Nitrospirales bacterium | reverse complement strand
GCAGCACGGACGTTTTTACCATCCTTTGCATCGTGTCCATTCGCCTCCTGGAGTATATACAGCCCAATACGGGTTTTTATTCTAGGCGGATGGGGGGCCGCCGTCAATTTTCATACTTTGCCACAAGCCCCGCAAAGAACTGTGAAGTCTGCGAAGTCTGGAATGAAGGGGACCTATTGACGCATAGCCCATGGGCCGGATGAAATGAGCAGGCAAGACCCCGCAAACAGACTAATCCCGGCATATTCATTTCGCGGTACGTTTGGCGGCGTGCACGGTATTTTTCATGAGCATGGCGATGGTCATGGGTCCCACTCCGCCCGGAACCGGGGTAATGGCCTTGGCCTTTTTACTGACTCCCGGGAAATCCACGTCGCCGCAAAGGCGGGAACCGGATTTCTTGGTGGCATCGGGTACCCGGTTCATGCCCACGTCAATCACCACCACGCCCTTTTTGACCATGCGCGCCTTGATAAACGCGGGCACGCCAATGGCCGCAATCAAAATATCCGCGCTTTGCGTAATGGCGGACAGATTCTTTGTGCGGCTGTGGCACACGGTCACGGTGGCGTTGGCTCCTTTGGCCTTTTGCATCAGCAGCGCGGCCACCGGCTTCCCCACAATGTTCGACCGCCCCACCACGACCACATGCTTCCCGGAGGGGTCGTATCCATAGCGCAGCAGCAATTCCTGGCACCCGGCGGGCGTGCACGCGACAAAACACTCTTCCCCGTTGAGCAGCTTGCCCTTGTTCACGGGATGGAATCCATCCACGTCTTTCCTGGGGTCAATCGCGTTTAATACTTTCTGTTCGTCAATATGCTTGGGAACGGGGCTTTGCACCAATATGCCATGCACCTTGGGATCGGCGTTTAATTGGGCAATCAGGTCCAGCAGGTCCTTTTCCGGGGTGTCTTTTGGGAGATCATAGGCAAACGAGGCCATGCCAATCTCCGCGCAGGTCCGGCGCTTGTTCCGCACATAAATCTGGCTGCCGGGGTCCTCTCCCACCAGCACCACCGCCAATCCGGGCACAATCCCGCGGGCGGTCAACGCGGCAATCTCCTCTTTCAACTCGCTTAAAATCGCATCGGATACTTTTTTGCCATCAATTAGCTTCACGCGATGTTTCTTCGTCATGGGCAGCCCTTTCCGCTCGTGCTTGCGGGAATGATAATGAATCGCGGCGGGACTCCGCAAACCCGGACGGGAAAAATCCTTGCCAGAATCCCGGAAAGAAGGTACTATCTTCCCATCGGTATTCGGTATATGGTAAAGGCCAGGCATGGAGGGCTTTACATGGGCAGTTCGCATTATGCGCCGGAAACCTGCGCGGATGAACAGTGCCAGCGGCATGCGTTAACCGGCTCGGATTACTGCTGGGCGCATGTGCAGGATAAAGCCGCCTTTGTTGAAAAGCTGGTGCGGAGCGTCATGGCGGATGCTTGGCTGGCGGGCATTGATCTGGCGGGCCGGAACTTTGAACGTGCCGATTTGCGGCGTGTCCGTCTCTCCGGGGCCAACCTGCGCGGGGTGAATTTCCGGCATGCGGATTTGCGGCGCGCTTTTCTGGACGAGGCCGACCTGCGCGGGGCGGATTTCACCGGCGCCAATCTTGAATTTGCCGTTCTAGGAGGTGCCAACCTGTCGCAGGCGCGCTTCTGCTCCGCCCAGGTACAACGGGCCAATCTGGTGGGGGCCACGGGACATCACGCGGACTTCACCGGCGCCCACCTCTAGTATTCCCGGCCGGGCAATGCCGATTTCCAGGAAGCCGTTTTCCAGAAGGCCAACATTCAGCGGGCCATCTTCCGGCGGGCCAATCTGCGCGGGGCGGATTTCACCGGCGCCATGGGCGAGGCCAATTTTGAAAATGCCAAGTTGGAGGGAATGAAAAGATGATCTTCGGGCATTTTCTCTCGGACGTCAATGAAGCGAACCTGTATGTCGTGGCGTGTCCGGAAACCCGCCATGCGCTACTGGTGGATGCCGCCGCGTGGGAACCGCAGATCGAACACTTTTTGAACGTGCACCGCCTGAAACTGACCGGGGTGTTCATCACGCATGATCACTATGACCACACCGGCGGCCTGGATACCGTGATGGGCATGTTTAACCTTCACATCCATAGCGGCAGCGGACATGCCGGTGGGTTGGCCGTCCATCATGTCCGGCATGACGACACCATCCATTTCGGCCATGTCGAAGGCCGGGTCATCGCCACCCCCGGGCATACCCCTGAAGGGATCAGCCTCATTCTCCCCGGAATGGTTTTCACGGGAGACGCCCTTTTTTCCGGTTCCGTGGGCGGCACTTCGTCCTATCAAAACGCTCAAATACAACTCCATGCCATCCGGAACCATATATTCACCCTGCCCGATCACTTCGAAATCCATCCCGGCCATGGCCCCGCCAGCACGGTCGGCATCGAGCGGCGCTTTAACCCTTTCTTCCAATAACAGCGTTTTCCCGTCCCCTCGTTCCCTGTGATTCCGTGAAACTGATTTGCGCCGTCTCAAGTCCATAGGCCGAGTAGGGTTATAACCGAGGCGGATAGTGTAGGAACGGGTGTTCACAATGATGAAGTGCAGCAGGTCTTCCTTTGTTCGTATCTCCTTTATTTTGAGTCTGTTAGGTCTTTTGTGGCAGGCCAATCTCAACGCGATAAAGCCCGCATTCTATGTGGATTTACCCATGACGGATGGAACTAAAATCGCGACGGATGTCTATTTGCCCCAAGGCGGGGCGGGGCCATGGCCCACGATTCTTGTGCGCAGCACGTATGGCCGGTATGTGGGAAAGGAAGATGGATATGTAGAGGATGGGTATGCCGTCGTTGTTCAGGATGTGCGGGGTATGGGCATGAGCGAGGGGGAGAAACACGTTTTTTATACCGATACGTGGCGGCCCGGGCTGATGGACGGCAAGGACACCGTGGACTGGATAAAGGCGCAGCCGTGGTGCAATGGAAAAATCGGCACGACAGGCGGCTCGGCCCTCGCGATGACTACCATGCTCCTCGCTCCCACTACTCATGACCTTGCCGCACAGACCTTTTCCGTAACGCCGTCGAATTTTTATTCCGACACGTGCTATCACGGCGGTGTGTTGCGGAAGAATCTGATGGAAGGGTGGCTGACCGCCATCGGGCAGCCGCACATCATTGATTTTTACAAGAATCACCCCTATTTCG
>CAYXPO010000655.1:0-3194 GCA_964466925.1 uncultured Nitrospirales bacterium | reverse complement strand
AAGCGTGTTTCCCCCATGCTGTGTAACCGATTCATGAACGCCCAGCCCCGTAATGGCGATATGTTCCATCGTTTTCGATGGGAACCATCCCGTCAGGAAGGGGAACACCGGATTCCCCACCAGCAGCGCGGACCGAATCCACCACGGACTCGCCGCCAAGGCCGCCATCCCGCAAAACAGCAGGGTGGCGTTCCGCCGTTGCCCGGACGCCCCAAGAAAAACCCAACCGCCCAGCAACGCGCACACCAGGTAGCCGGTATGCCGCACCCCGCAGGAACTCCCCGCCAGCAACGCACAGACCAACAGCCACTGCCGCCGTTCGGGGGCATCCAGCCAAACCAACAGCGCGGTCAGCGCGGCCAGCGACAACGCCGTGAACGCCAAGTCTATGGAAACCCCGCCCGCCTGATCCATGAAGATCGGCGCGGTGGCGAGAATCGCCGCCGCCACCCGGCCCGTGCGTTTGTTGAAGGCGCGCGCCCCCAGGGCATAGATCGCCCAGCAGGCCGTCAATGCCAGGGTCCAGTTCAACAGCGTCACCGGTTTTTCGCCCCCGCGGAAAAAGGCCGTGGCGTACAACGCGTGCATCAATTGCGGATATCCCGAATAGACATTGCCCTCTTCCAGATAGAGATGCCCCGCGCGTGCATAATCCGCCGGCAGCGCGATATGCGCGACGGTGGCATCCCAACTTGTGACCGGCGCCAGCGCGCTGATCAGCGCCAGCAGCAGCGCGATCCCCGCCGCCGCAAGGCTGGCGTAATCCAGCAACACCAAGGGTTCTTTCGGCGGTTCCGAAGGCGTGCGCCGCGCATACGCCGACACTTCCCGAAACAACCCCAGTAATGCCACCCCGGCCAAAATAACCTGCGTCCAGCCCAACGAGACACTGCCCAGCGTCAGCGCCACCACGGCACAGCCGCAAAGCCCCAATAGAAACGCACACACGCCCGCTTCCGGGTCCGTGCCCAGATTCAGCCGGCGGGAACAAACCGCGCCCGCCACCGCGGCGGCGGCTATCACAATCACAAACGACATGGCGTTTCCCGCATTATTTCATTGCATGGCACGATAGCATGGACACCGCCGGAAAGGAAAATGAATTTCACGTCGCCAAGGCCGCTGCGGGGGCACGCTCCCCATGCCCAGCGGCGGCGCCTATCCCATTGGCCATGCCCTGGCGCATACTTCGCAAAAAGAGTAATGGCGCGGTTGCCGCGCACCGCTTATTTCATGGTTTTCCGTTTTCGCCGCCAGCGCGCATACACGGGCCAGCTCATGGCAAGGGCGAAGGCGACCAAGAGCAGCACGAGGGCAAGGGTTTTGTTGTATTGCTGCAATTTTTCATAGGCCCAAATCCAGGAGGCGACCGCGACCACGTTGCCCAGAATAACGGCGGTAAAGGCCATCCAGAGGCGCATTTCAACCACATACGCCAAGGAGATTCCCACCAAGGGGCCGCAGTTCCAGAAAGGGAAAAAAACGAAGATCAGCAGTCCCAGAACGCCATAGGGCCCGATGTCGTCCTGATTGCGCTGGGCGTAATCATGGAGCCGTTGGAGGGAGGGGCCAATGAGGCGGATTTGGGAGAGTTGCTGAAAACCGCGGGCAAAAAGAGGGAAAATATAAAGCATAAGAATGAAATCATGCATGCAAATTTGAAAGAGCAGGTAATAGCGGCTAAAACCGAGTTCCATGCCGAGATGGGCGCTTCCGGCCCTTCCGCTGAGCACCTGGGCCAAGACCAGTTGCCACGTGTATTGATAGGGGTAGCCGCACAGCCAATACAACACAATAAACAGTATAAGCATGCCAACGAGGCACACATGGCCCGTCATGGCGATATAGTCCACCGCCTTGTTGGAAAGCGGCGGCGGCTCGAGTGCCGCCGGTTCGGCTGTTACCGCGTCATTCACCTTCGGCGCTTTTCCTTGTGAACAGGCTGGACCATTCGCGGCCGATTACGCGGCGGCAGGTACCTTCTCCCCGCGCATAACGCATACGTTTTCCTCGCTGGCACGCATTGGCCCGGACTTCCGCTTTCGCGGGAATGACGCCCGGGGCGATTTTGGCCCTCTTTTCCGTCATTCCCGCGAAAGCGGGAATCCAGAAAGGCCCATACAGCGGCCTTGACCGAACACAACTGCAGGCCGGCACTATCATCGCTCATTCACCTCGGAAATTCCAATTATGCCGGAATCTTGACCGGGGCATGCTATACTTTGTTTCATGGAAAACACGCAGGAAAAGGCCGGCGCCTCCGGTGGAACCCCTGAAACCGAGGGGCCGGTCATGGCCGTTGATCCCGCGCAGGCGCCCTCCGGGCCCGGATGCTATTTGATGCTCGACGCCCAAGGCAAGGTGCTGTATGTGGGGAAGGCGAAAAACATCCGGGCGCGGCTCCGTAGCTATTCCGGCGCATCAGATTCCCGGTACACCGTGAAATTTCTCATGCGCCGGGTGGCCAAAATGGAATTTCTGGTCACGCGCAATGAGAAAGAGGCGCTGCTGCTGGAAAACAGCCTCATCAAGCAGTTCAAACCCCGGTATAATGTTCAATTTCGCGACGATAAGACCTATATCAGCCTCCGGATTGACATGCACCAGGAATTTCCCCGGATCACGGTGGTGCGGCGGTTCAAGAAGGATGGGGCGCGGTATTTCGGGCCGTATCACAGCGCCTTGGGCGTGCGCCAGACGCTAAAGCAGTTGCAACGGCTGGTTCCGTTGCGGACCTGTTCCGATTCCGTATTGAAAAACCGGGTGCGTCCCTGCCTGTATTACCAAATGAAGCTGTGCGCCGCGCCGTGCGTTGGATGCATCACCCCGGAAGCCTACCGGGAACTGGTGGAGCAGGCGGTCCTGGTGCTCGAGGGGCGCAGCGCGGAGTTGGAGAAGACGCTGTTGGCGGGCATTGCGCGGCACGCGGAGCGCATGGAAGATGAGGCGGCGGGGGTGTTGCGGGACCGGCTGTATGATCTCCGGGGCATGTTGGAGAAACAGCAAACGGTTTCTTCCGCGCGCGCGGAGGACCGCGATGTCTTTGGCGTTTACAGCGAGGGGCGTTTCGTCGAGATACAGGTGCTTTCCTACCGGGGCGGGCAAATGCTTTGTGTGAGGTATTTTTCGTTCGAGCGGTGAGATGCGCCGCTGCCGGAAATATTCATATCTTTGCTCATGCAATACTATGCCAA
>CAYXPO010000654.1:1998-3199 GCA_964466925.1 uncultured Nitrospirales bacterium | reverse complement strand
CAACCACAAAATAAAAGCAACTCCGAAAAACCCCAATCCATGACGCGCACCCTTCGGGAAGTAGATTGTTGCGGGGTGCGGGGTTCTGTTGATACCATGGTTCTTCATACTGTACGGCGAACATCCGGAGGGCTTATATGAAAATTGCCATCGTGGGCACAGGGTATCAGGGCCTGGTGGTGGGCACCTGCTTTGCCGAAAACGGCCACCAGATTGTCTGCGTGGACCGCAATCAGGATCGGATCAAGGGATTGTCCGAGTGCCGCATGCCCATTCACGAACCCGGCCTGGAGGAATTGGTGACCCGCAACCTGGAAGAAGAGCGGTTGCGGTTCACCACCGATCTTGCCGAGGCCGTGTCCGATTGTCTGATGGTGTTTCTCTGTGTGGGCACCCCCGCCCGCGATGACGGTTCCATCGATCTCGGCGATCTGTTGCGGGCCGTGGCCCAAATCGCCAAAGCCTCCACAGGCTACCGCATTATTGCAAATAAAAGCACCTGCCCGCCCGGCACCGCCGAGCAAATCGAACGCGTGATGCGGGAAAATACCGGCCAACCCTTTGACGTGGTGGCCAATCCCGATTTTTTGAAAGAAGGCTCCGCCATAGACGACTTTATGCGCCCGGACCGCGTCGTGGTGGGCTGTTCGGAAGTGCGCGTTCGTGAAATGATGAAGGAATTGTACAGCCCCTTCCTGCGCACGGGCCGCCCCTTCCTCACCATGAGCACGCGCAGCGCGGAAATGATGAAGTATGCCCTGAACGTCATGCTGGCCGCGCGCATTTCCCTCATGAACCAGTTGGCGGATATCTGCGGGGCCTATGACGCCGACATCAATGAAGTGCGGGAAGCGCTGGGAACCGATTCCCGGATCGGCCCCACTTTTCTCTTTCCCGGTTTGGGGTTCGGCGGGCCGGGGCTTCCCCGCGACGTCGCCACGTGTGTGCGCCTTGCCCAAGACCAGGGAATTGCCTGTGATCTCATCGAGGCGATTTACCAGGTGAACCAGCGCCGCCGCGAACAATTCTTGAACATGATCCTCGGATATTTCGGCTCCGGCATCGCCGGAAAACGGATTGCCCTGTGGGGCGCCAGTTTCAAGCCCCGCACCGACGACCTGCGCGGCGCGCCCGCCCTCTATATCATAGACAATCTCTGTGCCGCGGGCGCGCAGGTGGTCGTGTTTGATCCCGCCACCGC
>CAYXPO010000654.1:0-1988 GCA_964466925.1 uncultured Nitrospirales bacterium | reverse complement strand
TCCAAGCTTGTGGAGCGTTATGGCAATGCCATTGAAATCGCCCCCAAGTACTATGCGGCCCTGGAAGGCGCGGATGGACTCGTGATTGCCACGGAATGGAACGAATTCCGCCGCCCCGACTACGAGCGCATGGGCGGCCTGATGAAAGACAAGGTCATTTTCGACGGACGGAATCTATACACCCGGAGAATCATGGAATCGCACGGATTCAAGTATTTCACCATTGGCCATCCGGCCAAATAAGATTGGAAACCCTGGAATGGAAGTTGGTTCGTACTATGTTGGGCGCCGGTGCACACCGTTTGCGATTGATGTAACCCCGCGTCAATGCATGAATTTCGCGGCGGGCACGGGCGATAACAACCCCGCTTATTTCAACGACGAGCAGCCGGAGGGCATCATGGCCCCCCCCATGCTCGCCACCTCCCTCACGTGGAACGTTTCCTCGCGCCTCGCGGATTTCTGGGACAGCGGGGATTTTCCCGCCGAAGTGCTCACCCGCCAGGTGCATTTCAGCGAAGTGCTCGAATGGCACAGACCCATCCGGCCGGGAGACCGCCTGCGCATCGAGGGTCTGTCCAAAGCCATCCTCCCGCATCGCGGCGGCACCCACATGATCCTCGAATATCAGGCCTTCAACGCCGCCAATGAACTCGTCTTCACCGAATATACCGGCGCATTGCTCCGGGGGGTGCGCTGCACCGATGGCGGACGCGGCGGCGAAACCTTGCCCCCCTCCCCCACGCTTTCCACGCCTCCCGGTCTCTTGTGGGAAAAGACACTGCATATTGGCCCGCTGGACGCGCATATCTACGACGGATGCGCCGACATCCACTTCCCCATCCACGCGTCCACCGCCTTTGCGCATGCCGTGGGATTGCCCGGCATTCTCTATCAGGGCACCGCCACCTTGTCACTGGCGCTGCGGGAGATGGTCAACGCGGAGGCGGACGGCGATCCGAAGCGCCTGGCCGGGGCGGGATGCACCTTCACGGGCATGGTCCGGCCGGATTCGGACATCCGGGTCCAGGCGGTTGGAAAAACAAAAGAGGGCGATCACGCCATCGTGCCTTTTGTAGTCTTGAATTCGGATGGAAAACATGCGATAAAGAATGCATGGGCTTCGATTCGTGTGTAAGACAAGGGTTTGCCAATGAACAACGACTCTCCGCGGCTGCTGTGGCAGTATGTGGACTACTGGGCGCGGCAAAAACCCCAGGCCGAAGCACTGGTCTTCGGCGAACGGCGCATTACCTGGGAACAGTTCAATGAACAGGTGGACCGCTGCGCCCGGGCCTTTCTGGAACTTGGGGTGCAAAAAGGCGACCGCATCGCCCTCGTCGCCATGGCCTGCCCCGAGTTTCTGATCTCGTTCATGGCCGCCGCCAAAATCGGGGCCATTTGGCTTGGGATTTCCCCGAAATTCAGCGTTGATGAAGTCCGCTATGTGCTGAGCCATTCCCAACCCGCCGTGCTCCTGACGCTGCGCGAATATCTTGGGGTGGACCTCATCGAGCAAGGCTTCACCTTCATGGAGGAGTTCCCCATCATCAACGAAGTGATCGTGATCGGGAAGACCACCAGCGGATTTCCAGAATTCGAGGAGTTCTGCAATAAACCCAGGCCGGAATATGAAACGGAATTGCGTGATCGCATGGCGGAGGCAAACGCGGAGGATGAAGCGCTTTTGATGTACACCTCCGGGGCCACCGGGAAACCCAAAGGGGTGCTCCATACCCACCACACCATTCTTCAGAATGTGGCCCGGGAAGCGGAGTGTTTTTCCGTCCATGCGCAAGACCGCCTGCTTCTGCACTTCCCCATCAATCATGTGGCCGCGGACGTCGAAATCGGTTATGTCGCGGTCTATGCCGGCGCCACGCTGGTCATGATGGACCACTTTGACGCCCGGGAATCCCTGGACCTCATTGAGCGGGAAAAGATTACCTTCATGGTCTCGAGCTCATATAAGATGCATTATGATAGCT
>CAYXPO010000653.1:0-3206 GCA_964466925.1 uncultured Nitrospirales bacterium | reverse complement strand
CGTGCCCATCGTGCTCGCCACGTTCCCGTTGATAGCGGGATATGAGAATTTCGACGCCGTGTTCAACATCGTCTTTTTCACCGTCCTGGCTTCCGTGTTGATTCAAGGCACGCTCCTGATGCCGGTGGCGCAATGGCTCAAGGTGGACGAACCGATGGCGTCGCGTCCGCAATATTCCCTTGAAATCGAGCGCCAGGGCCAGACCCAAGGGGAAACGCGTGAAATCGAGATTCTTCCCAATATGGCGGCCGCGGGCCGGACCATCTCGGACCTGAACATGCCCCAGGACGTGCTTGTGTTACTCATCGGGCGCAACGACGGCTTTGTAGTACCGCGCGGCCAAACACGCATCGAACCCTACGATACCCTGCTGCTCATCGGCAAGCCTTCCGCACTCCGCGAAGCGGGCGAAACGTTGCTCTCGCCCAAGCGGGCGCGCGCACCGATCCCGGTGACGGTTGATCCCCTGGCCACCCTGCCCATGTCCATTGACGAGAAATACCTGTCCAAGCATGTTGTGGTGGTTGGTTATGGGCGCGTGGGAAAACGCCTCTGCGGCGCGCTGGAAGCCCGCGGCATTCCCTTTGTCGTGGCGGACGTGAACCGGGAAACCGTCGAGCAATTGCGCAAACGCGGCATCCCCGCCGTGTCCGGAGACGCCTCCACCGCCATGGTGCTGGCCCAGGCACACACGGCGCGCGCGGCCGTGCTGGTAATCGCCACGCCGGACACGCTGAAAGCCCGGCAAATGCTCGAAACGGCAAAAACCTTGAATCCAGCCATTGAAACGGTCGTCCGTGCACAAAGCGAGATGGAGGCCGCCCTGCTTCAGAAAGAACACGCGAACGTTGTACTGCTCGCGGAACATGAACTCGCCGACGGCCTCCTGCGGCACATTCTGGACCGTATGCAACGCCCCGCGGCGCCGGAAACCCCGTGACTTTTCCGTCCCCGCAACGGAAAGTGCGGCTTCGGCGTATAACAGAATGGTCGGGGTGAGTGGATTTGAACCACCGACCTCTTGGTCCCGAACCAAGCGCGCTAACCGGGCTGCGCTACACCCCGACACGAGGAAGCCTATTGTAGAACATTTTTACACCCTCTATCAACTCGATGCATACTTCCGGCAATTGCGAAATACCCTTTTCCCCGTGAACACCCAGGCGAAATACCGCGGAGTGGGGGAGATCATGCCGGTTCAAGGTCATCGTCCGCGTCATTGGAGAGGTCCATGCCTCTCCGGGCTTTGGCGAGTTTGCGGCGGATGCGTTCGAGCCGCGCCAGGGTGGCGGGGGCGGGGTCGTAGCGTTCCACGGCCTCCGCGAGGAGTTTTTCCGCAGCGGGCAAATCGCGGGTGCGGTGTTCATGGTGTTTGGCGAGTTCCAGGCGCGCGGTGATGTCACTGGGGAATTCGTCCAGCACCAACTCCCAGGCCTGTTGCATCTCGACGAATTTTTGCAGTCGTTTGCAGGCCATGGCGAGCATTTCCAGGCATTCCCGGCGCAGGGGAGAGCGGTCTTCACGTTCCAGAAACGCATTCGCATGCTGGATAACGTCCGCATAGTGTTTCTGTTTGAAATGCAGCCGTACCAGCGACAGCCGGTCTTCGGTATGCTCGAAACTCTCCCCCACGGGCCGTTCCAGGCATTGACATAGCCACGCGGTCAGCGCCACCAGCGACAGGATATCCATCCTGTGGTGGTAGAACACCGGTTTCAGCGGTCCCGCGTCCCGCGTATTCAAATAATCAAACCACATCTGCGGGATAAGGAAACTGGGGATGTCCCCGTGCCGCCGCACGCCCAGCACCTCGCGTTCGATATTCCCCAGGCTGCAATCCGCCAGCCGCCGCTTCCAAAACCGCCGCGCCACATGCACCAAGTCGTAATGCAGGAGGCCGTCCCCGCGAAAGGGGAGCCGGTGTTGAATAAACCGCGTGCGCAGCAACGGAAGGTCGAAACTCTTCCCGTTATAACTCACCACGGCTTCGGCGTTTTCGAGAAGCCCCGCCACATACCGCAGCATCGGCTCCTCGTCGTCGTAATCCCGCATGAAGCATTGATCAAGCCGGAATCCCTCCTCCGTGAAATACCCCGCGCCCACAAGAAACGCCACCGTGCCGGCTCCGCCCGCCAAACCAATGGTCTCGGTGTCCATGAACAAGGTTTTCCGTACGTCGAAATCTTCGAGGCCCGGATCACAGGCGGAAAACGCGATGTGCTTGGAAGACCCCCGTAAAACCGCGCCCAAGGCCACATTTCCCTGGTGGTGGTCCAGGGGAAAATCATGCCGCACCAGGTAAAACGCCCCGCTCTCATCCGGCACCAGTTGACCGGGCACCACGGTGTCAATCTCAAATTCGCCCGCGGCACGGCGCTGTTCCAATTCTTCCTGCTGCCGGACCCAATCGGACCCCTGCATCAGGTTCAGCCGTTCCGTCAACCGCCGCAGCATGTCTTTCTGCTGGGAAAACGCCTCCGGAACGCCCCCGGGGCGCTCCACCGGCTCCGGAACGCCCCCCGGCGGAGGCGATCCCGCCATTTCCCGTTCCTTCACCCATTGCGCGCCTGTTTTCAACCCCAGCCGCTTGCGCAACTCCGCCAGTTTATCCGGTTCTTCAGACATACCTTTAACAAAACCATTTCAATAGGGTGGTAACGTCTCCATTGTACCTAGCGCGGCTTTTAACCGCAACCCGGCGAACAGGGTCCGGGGTCCGGGGAAAGAGGGTTGGCTTTCCAGTAGATTCTTATCCAAAGACATTCACCCTAAAGGGGCGATGGCCCGGTAGACACGGATTTGGCGGAATTGCGCGGATAAGAAAGAGAATCCACAGATTGCACAGATTGCACAGATTTTTCTTGAAGTATCTCGCGCGTAACCGGAAAAGAGCGGTACCGCACGGGTTTATACGGATAGGAATTTTAAAATGTCTTCATGGCTATTTATGTGAAGCCGGAATACAATATCTTGAATTTTTACAAAGTCATAGTATTACTATTGTGCAATACTAACAATATAAAATTACATAATCCCTGCCTGCAAAAAATTGTTCCACACCGCTCTTTTGTGGCTTTCCACAAGATACTTCAAAAAATCTGTGTCAATCTGTGCAATCTGTGGACAATATAAAAGGAAACCAAGGGTTTTCCCACTAGCCCATCTTCCGCAATAGGTTCCCAGAAAATGCATAAACAGGCTGTTTA
>CAYXPO010000652.1:1855-3212 GCA_964466925.1 uncultured Nitrospirales bacterium | reverse complement strand
CTAATCTAACCCCCACCGCGGAAGCCGGAAGCAACCAGACGATTGATGAAGGCCAAGAGGTCACCCTTGATGGAACGGGCTCGTCGGACCCAGGAGAAGACATGCTTTCCTATTCTTGGGATTTGAATAACGACGCCGTGTTTGATGATGTGATCGGCGCCACCCCAACGATAAGCTGGGCCACGCTCTCCACTTTTATCACGGACGGGGTCAACACCGTCACGTTGCGGGTCACGGACAGCGGCAACAGCGTCAATTTGTCCGATACCGATACAATGACCTTGACCATCACCAACCTTGCTCCCACGGCGGATGCGGGCGGACCCTATACCATCAATGAAGGGCAGGCTTTGAACCTCGATGCCTCGGGGTCCACGGATCCCGGCGGCGATTCCCTTGCTTATTCTTGGGATTTTCATAATGACGGCACCTACGGCGACGCCACCGGGGTGGCCCCTTCGGTGGACTGGGCCACCCTCTCCACGTTCTTCACGGATGGCATACACACCATTCGCCTCCGGGTGACTGATACCGGGAACGGCACCAACTTATCCGATACGGACACCGCCACAGTGACCATCACCAACCTTGCGCCCTCGGCGGTCCCGGGCGGCCCCTACGCCATCAATGAGGGCCAAGTCCTCAACCTCAATGCTTCCGGATCGAGCGATCCCGGCGGGGATGTTTTGTCGTACACGTGGGACTTGAATAATGACACGGTCTTCGGCGATGCCACCGGTATGGCGCCCTCGGTGGCATGGGCCGT
Source organism: uncultured Nitrospirales bacterium (assembly GCA_964466925.1). Taxonomy (GTDB): domain Bacteria; phylum Hydrogenedentota; class Hydrogenedentia; order Hydrogenedentales; family CAILVY01; genus CAILVY01. The sequence continues at coordinate 2,446 of CAYXPO010000652.1, read as the reverse complement.
ATTGGCCACCTTCATTACGGATGGTGTGAATACCATTGCTCTCAAAGTGACGGACTCGGGCAACAGCGTCAATCTCGATGCCACCACCACCACCACCGTGACCATCACGAATCTTGCGCCGGTGGCCAATGCGGGCGGCCCCTACACCATTAACGAAGGCGATGCACTGAACCTGGATGCCTCCGCGTCCACCGACCCCGGCGGCGATGCCCTCTCCTTCACTTGGGACCTCAACGATGACGCCACCTACGATGATGTCACCGGCGAAACGGTATCCGTACCTTGGGTGCTTCTCAAAACCTTCTTCGCCAGTGGAACGCACACAGTCCGCGTGCGGGTCACGGACTCCGGCAATGCCGTCAACCTCAATCAGGTGGCCGCAGCTTCGGTTACCATTACCGAACTGAGCCCCACCGCCGTGGCGGACGCCTATACGACCGATGAAGACTCCGTGCTGGGAGTGGCGGCCCCCGGCGTGCTGACCAATGATACCGACCCCGGCGGCGACCCGCTGGCGGTGGATGTTGCCAGTTCCGATGACACCAGCGCCGACGGCGTCGCCGTGGTGATTTATGCGGATGGCAGTTTCGC
>CAYXPO010000652.1:0-1845 GCA_964466925.1 uncultured Nitrospirales bacterium | reverse complement strand
ATCCCCGCAGCACGGCGGTTCTGAACGCCCTGCCCGCCGGCGCCTCCCGCGACGATACATTCCGGTACACCATGGGGGATGCCGATGCCACGGATTCCGCCCTCGTCACCATTACCGTCACGGGCGTAAATGATGCGCCCCTATTGGATGACTCCGGCGACATGGCCCTTGACCCCATTGACGAGGACAATGTGAACTCGCCCGGCACGCTGATTAGCGATTTGCTCGCCAGCGGGCTGGCCGATCCCATTACCGATGTTGACACGGGGAATCCGGAAGGAATTGCCATTACCGCGATCAACATCACTTATGGCGCGTGGGAATATTTGCTGGAGGGCACGGCCACCTGGCAGCCGGTGGACCTTATTTCCCCCGCGAACGCCCTGTTGCTGCGCGCCACGGACCGCCTGAGGTTTGTGCCGAACGCCAATTATAACGGGACGGTGGATCCCGCTATCACCTTCCGGGCGTGGGACCAATCCGCCGGAACCGCCGGAACCGCGGCGGATGCCACCATCAATGGGGCGGACACCCCCTTCAGCACCGCGGTGGACACCGCAAGCATCGTGGTGAATCCGGTGAATGATGCGCCGGTCGTTGTGGATGATACGGCTATCGCCAACGAGGACACGGCGCTGGATATTACCGTGCTCGCCAACGATACGGACGTGGAGGGGATTGATCCGGCCACGGTGTTTGTTACGGTCGAACCGCAGCACGGCTCCACCGGCGTCCTCCTCTCCGGCGCGATTACCTACATCCCCGACACCGACTATTCCGGTCCTGACAGCTTTGTATACCGTGTGCGGGATATTGGGGACCATGGGACCCCGCCGTTAATCGGCTGGGCAACCGTATACATTACGGTGGATGCCGTCAACGATCCGCCGCATGCGGTGGATGATGTTTCGGCAACCCGGGCCGGGGTGGACGTCACAATCAACGTATTAGCGAATGACAGCGACGTGGAATCCGAACTGGATCCGAATGTGTCGGTCGTGGTTGCTCCCACGGGCGGCGTCATTGAAAACATTGATCCCGCCACGGGCTTCATCACCTACCGGGCCAATGCCGATTTCCAGGGCTTCGATGAGTTTACCTATCGCGTTTTCGACCAGGGGTTGCCGTTGCCGGCCCTGTCCGCGGATGCGAAGGTGCGGGTCGCCGTGAGCCAGACCGTAATCGTTGTGGACACCCTCGACGATAATGACGACGGTGTCTACAACGCCGGCGAGTTTTCTTTGCGGGAAGCATTCAATTTCATTGCCGGCAACGGCACCATCCAGTTTGATCCCGCCCTCTTCACTCCGGGCGCCCTGGCCACTATCAACCTCACTTTGGGCGAACTGGTGGCCGCGCGCGATTTCGCGATTGACGGGCCCGGCGCGGATCAATTGGAAATCAGCGCGGACGCGGCTTCGCGCGTTATTTCGGTCACCGGCGGGACACTGTCCATTTCCGGGCTGACCCTGACACGAGGCTGGGCTAAGGACGCGATGGGCGGCGGCATCAAGGTGGCGGCGGCCGCCGGATTGGAACTCACCGGCTGCGTGGTCTCCGAATGTATTGTGGAAGATACCAATGGCACGGCGGACGACCTCGGCGGCGTCATTGGCTGTGAAGGCGCATTGCGGATATCCCACTCGGCGATTGCCGGCAATACGGCGGGTGCGTTTGGCGGCGGTATCTACAGCGTTGGGCCGTTGACCCTCCACAACACGACCATTTCGGGCAACACCGCCGTCACGGAAGATGGCGGCGGCATTCACATGGAAGACGGCACGGGCGAACTTATCCAGGTCACCCTCACCGGCAATACTGCGGAAACGGGAGGCGGCCTCAATA
>CAYXPO010000651.1:0-3217 GCA_964466925.1 uncultured Nitrospirales bacterium | reverse complement strand
GGCACCGGCAGCCCCGGCGGCTCCGGCGGCGGCTCCCGCGCAACCCGGTGCGGCTCCGGCCCAGCCTGCCGCCCCCGCGGCCGGGGGCAAAAAGGGTGATTTCGACGATATCCCCGTGAAGAGCAAGAGCGGCCTGCAAGTCCTGTAAACCAGGACGGACAATAGCGTTTTGCGTGACGGGAATGTGCTTGGCATGTTCCCGTCACCTGTTTTTTTTCACAAACACGAACGCCTGCGGACACATTTGGCATGAAAGAACGAAACACAGGGGCAAGTTGACTGGACTGCGGGGGATGCTTCAGAATCGCGGAATGGCGAATGAAAGAACGGGGAGACGCGCATGATAAATGTCGGTTTTCTAGGCTGTGGGCGCATTGCGGATTTGCACGCGCGGGGGTATCACAATAATCCTGAAGCGCGGATATACGCGGTGTGTGATCCGGACCCGGATCGGCGCGCCACGCGGAAGGCGCAATGGGGCGTGGAGAAGGCGTATGCGGACCACCGGGAGCTTCTGGCGGATTCCCGGGTGGAGGCGGTGGAGGTATTGACGCCGTACGACACGCATGAGGCAATGGTGCTGGAGGCGGTGAAGGCCGGCAAACACATCGCCTGTCAAAAGCCGATGTCCACGGATTTGGCGAGCGCGGACCGCATGATCGGGGCCGCGAAGGCTTCCTCCAAGATTTTCAAGGTGACGGAAATCTATGTAACGTATCCGCCGATTGTGTTTGCCAAAAAACTGATTGAAGAGGGGGCCATCGGTGATCTGATTGGTTTGCGCATCAATTATGTCAGCGGCCCGTATGGCGGCTGGGAAGTGTCCGGAAAAACCATCGGCGATCAGGTGCGCATCGCCGCGCGCGGATTGGGCCTGGAAACGTTTGACCACGGGCATCACGAATGGGCCACGGCGTGGTATCTGCTCGGGGAGGCGGAACGGGTCAGCGCGTGGATTGATACCTTGAACGGCGTGGTGGACGGCCCCGCGACGGTGATGTGGAAAGGGCGGGACAACAAACGCTACGGGGTCGCCGATTTCATGTTCTGCCCGGAACTGACCGTCCCGAGCCAATACTACTCGAACGACGAGTTGTATCAGATTCTCGGTTCAAAGGGCATCATCATGATTAACCGCGGCACGGGCGATATCATGGACCGTGCGCCCGTCAGCCTGTTTGACGGCCAAAAATGGACCCATTTTGACGATATTGACGGGGATTGGGGGACCGGGTTTGTGAATTCCACGAAGAATTTCATTGGGGCCATCCAGGGCCGGGAGAAGCCCCTGTTGAATGCTGATGAAGGCCGTGAAGTGCTGCGTTTCGGCCTTTCCATCATGAAATCGGCGCAACGCCGCCGCGAAGTGTATTTGGACGAACTCGATCACCCCGCGCCCGGGTGGTATTTCTTTCAACGGTGGCGGAAAGAGCGCAAAGACTGCATTGTGCGCCCGCAAAAGAAAAAGTGGCGCCTCTTCGGCGGGGGCACCCTCAAGTATGCGCCGCAGGCGCATGATCTCACCCTGAAGATTCCGGAGCGGTTTGACGCCACGGCCGCCGGAACCTGGGAATGCGTTCTGGCGCTGGAAGTCCTCGGCGAGGGCGGCGTGCCGGATGAAAAGTTCGGATTCACGGTAAAGGATGGCGCAATTGAAGTGATCGCGGGGGCTTGGCCGCCGAATCCCGATTTGACATTGCGAATCCGCGCGGGGGTGTGGGCGGCCATACTGCTGGGCAAGAAACGCATTGAAACTGCAATTTTACAGGGATTGATCAACTATGAGGGGCGCGTGGAAAAGGCGTTGCCATTACGCGGCGCGTTTCGGGTGTAAAGTGGCCTTTGTTCGGGATGCTTCCTGTCATCATCAGACAAGTCGGACATGTCAGACGAGCCGGACGAGAAAGATAATGGACGATAATATTTGATTCATCGGGGTTTCAGGGCGATCTCGAAGAGCTTGGGCCAGCGTTTTCCGGTGACGAACAGGCGGTCCCCTTGGGCGTCATAGGCGATTCCATTGAGGACGTCCACACCCGCCCGGTCTTCGGCGGCAAGGAGTCCGTCGAGATAGACCCAGCCGATCACCTCCCCGGTATCCGGGGCGATTTTGGCGAGGCGGTCGGTCCCCCACACATTGGCGTAAATAACGCCATGAATGTATTCGAGTTCATTCAGGCGTCTGACGGGCTGGCCCTGATACCGCACGGAAAGGCTTCCCGTAACCGCGAAGGTTTCGGGATGCCAGAAATACAGGGTGGCGGAGCCGTCGCTGACGATAAGCCGCCCCCCGTCGTGCGTGATGCCCCACCCCTCGATGCCGTAGTGAAATTCCTGGATCAACTCGAGCGTGTTTTTGTTGTAGACATAGCCGGTTTTTTCCTTCCAGGTAAGCTGAATCAGACGGTCCCCGAAAAGGGTGAGTCCTTCTCCAAAGACGGAATTGGGCAGAAGCACCATCTGGTAAGGAGACCCCGACTTTACATCCACTTTTCGCAAAGAGGAGGAACCGTAAAGCCCCGTACTTTCATAGAAAGCCCCTTCCTCATAAACCAGTCCCTGGGTAAACGCATCAGGATCGTGAGGATACACGTGAACAACGTCATACGTGCAATCCGCGGCGCATCCGAGATCGGGACTGCCTTCGACTTCCCCCGCCTCTTCCCCCTCTGCCAGTCCTTCCCCCGAGCCTTCCTCAGCGCCTTCGGCGATGCCTTCGGAAGGACCTTCGATCATGCCTTCCTGGATAAGTTGCCCGCCTGATTCCCCCACCCCCCCGCCTTCGGGCGTATGCGGGCAATGGAATATGCAATCACAGCCTGGCCCAAAGAGCGCAAGCGCCGTCACCAACAGCAGTCCCATGATAAGCCACATTCTCATTCGTAAGTGATGTCCTTATTGCCTTTTGGCGCAGGGGGAAAGGCCTCGCCAGGTTTCCGTCCGGTGGGCGGCACTTTCATGCGCGCCCAATCAAGGGACCGGGTAATCCGCGTGCCCTTGGGTTTTTTCGCCACGAAATCCTCATAGTTTTTATACAGGATACGGTCCAGCAGCCAATCCGGCAAGGCCACGCCCTTCAGGGTTTCCCCCGGAATAAGCGGCGAAGTATAGGTGTCCCGGGTAAGCATGTCCAGGTAAGCCTTGTGCTGATTCATCACCCACTCCTTGGTTTGCCGCGGGGTTTTAATCAGCACCAAGTCCGTGCCGTACATGAAGC
>CAYXPO010000650.1:0-3224 GCA_964466925.1 uncultured Nitrospirales bacterium | reverse complement strand
GCGGCGGCCCAACGGCAGGCACACCACCAGCGGTTCGATGACCTGAAGGTCTTCATAGCAGGTGAAGATGCCTTGAACCCCTGGACGGGTCTTGCTGCGTTCGCATTGAAATTCGATATAGTGCCTGCCCTGTTCGAGTTCATGGCGAATCGAAAGATTGATGCCTGGGGTGTCAATGCCCGCGTGCGAATCCCATAGTTCCGCCGGAATTTCCAGGGCCCGCGTCCGCACGTTCTTCTCATGGATCACCTTGTTCTTGGTCTGACGGTCGTACGTCACCACCTGGGCCAGCCCAATCCGCTTGCTGTTGAACAACGCCAGACTTACGAAGAAACGCCGGTTGACAAGGCCGTAGTGCTCCCATTCCTTCAGTAGAAGGTTTTTCACGCTTGCCGGCCAGGGCAACAGACCGATGCGCGCATCAAGGGGATTGATGCACTTGAACGGGTCCCGGTAAATGCCGAGATTAAACCGCCCATGGTTGACCAGCGATTCCGGCGCGAACTGAAAACGGGTTTGAAGGTCCTGGCCGCTCGAGGTTTGGGATTCCACTGCTTCCGGCATGGTCCTGTCTGACAGCTCCTTTCCAACGGTTGGGAGCCTTATTTTATAGACCCGGACCGGGAATTGCCAATAGCGCTATTTTTTCACCCGAAGGAGGTATACTTGGCGGGTCCCCTCGTGCGTGGAATCAATGCAGAGTTGCGTGGCGTCGCGATTCCAGCGCGGATGCAGGTCGCAGCGGCAGTCGGTTTTGTATTGGGGCGGCTCGTGAAAACGCCCCACTTCGCGGAAAGCCTGCGAGGCCATGTCCATGAGGTACAGGCTGCGCATGCGGTGTTCGCCCCTCGGATAGGAATCCGTCACCATCCACTTCCCATCGGCGGAGAAATGGCCGTGTCCGTCCTGCTGGAGAAAATCGGGCGCGAGGGGGACGCACTCTTTTTGGCCGTCCGTGAAGAGCACGTGATACCATTTGGGGCCGGCCTGATACCGCGTGGAGACCATAAGCCGTGTGGCATCGAGCCAGTCAAAATGCGAGGCATTCCACTCATAGGGGATCAGGCAGTACAGGCCGGTTCCGTCCGGATTGATGGTGAAGGCGGCGGTAATGGAACCGCCCGTACCGGCCTTGTACCGGGCCAGGAAGAGGAGGCGTTTCCCGTTGCGGCTGAACATGACATGATTGATGTACAGGGGATTGCCGTTGTAGTCCTTGGGCAGGGGTTGGGCGGCGAGGATGTCCGCCAGGGAAACAATCAATTTCGATTCACCCGTGGCGGTATCCATGATAAAGAGGCCATCGTCCCTGGGGGCTTGCTCGCCTGCAAAGGGATCCGCCAATCCGGGGTAGGAGTATCCGGGGCGGATTCCCCACATCCGGGGGAAGTTGAGACTGGCGGCACACTTCCCGTCAGGGGACATCGCGGCAATGGGACGCGGAAGCGTGCGTTTTTCGCCGGTGAATACATTGAGGATCACGGACTGGAGGCTTTCGCCCGCGCGGTCGTTGTAGATAATGGTGTGGGCGGGGTCCAAGCCGATCCAGTGGAGCATGGCGCCTTGTTGAAAGTTCCAGGCATGGGTCTCCGCGATGGTTTTGGCGGCGCCGGAGGACAAATCGATCAGAATCAGGGAGGCTTGATCGGAGGGTTCGGGCAACCGGTCGCCGAATTCGGTTTCGAGGCAAATCAGATATTTTTCCGTGGCGTCCCATGGGGAAATGCCGTAGTAGCCGAAAAAGTGATGCTTCGGCCCTTGGGTGATGGGGCGAATGGACTCTATACACGGTTGTCCGGCCGTTTCCGAATCCGGTTGCATCAATGTGAAGGAGGGGAAGGTTTTCGCGGAAGCCCCCGCCATACTGAGAATCAAAGCCAGTATAAACAACGCCTGCCCGCGCATAATGCATCTCCTTGCCGTTATGCTGGTCATTGTGCCATGAACTTGCCATGAACTGGTAACAAGAAGAGCCGGAGGGGAAAGCCCTCCGGCCCTGTTCCATCAAAAAACAACGATTTACGCCAATCCGGGGCAGTAGCCGTCTTCGGTGGACTGACCTGGGCAGGCATGATACCCGCCGGAATTGAAGAACTGGATGAGGCGGAGCAGTTCGGAGAGGTTGATGCGCCAATCCGCTGGATTATAGTCGCTGGCGTGATGCGCGCAGGTCTGGCCACCCTGGCCGGGCGCGAATCCGTCTTCGCCGTGGGGATCGCAATGGTAGCCGTCCGAGTTGAAGAACTGAATCACCCGCAGCAATTCCGACAGATTGATCATGCCGTTGCCATCCTGGTCCGCGGTGTGGAACTCATGGACCTCGCCACCGCCTTCGCCTTCCGCGCCCTCGCCTTCACCACCTTCGCCTTCCCCTTCGGCGCCTCCGCCCTCGCCTTCGACGACTTCGCCTTCTCCTTCGGCGCCTCCGCCCTCGCCTTCGACGACTTCGCCTTCCCCGGGATTATCCGGGTTGATGGTGGGGTCGAGCGCGGCGGCGATATAGGCTTTATGGCCAAACGGTGCAAAGAAATTGTACTCCGCGCGATTGCTGAAACCATCGCCGTCCGCATCGCTGTCGGCACTGAGGATGGCATTCAGCGTAACGAAATCCCCCGCCGACGTGGGAATTGTGGGAACGAAATCTTTCAGGAGATTGGTCAGGAAAAGGACCACCCCGATGGAATCCGTATCCCCCAGCGTGGCGCATCCCGCCAGCACACGGAGCAAATCCGGGAAAAGTGCGAGAATTCGTTCCGTCTGCTCTTCTGTAAGCGTAATATGCGCCATGCTTTGCACAATCATCGGGAAAACCGGCAGCAGGGGCTCGAGGGGGGTGAACAAGGCGGTGTAGTTGGCTTCGAAGGCCGGCCCCACCAGCGCGGCGTCCACACCCTCCGTCACCTGGCCCGGAAGCGTTCCACTGGCAAGACCCGCATAATTCTGCGGGAAGTTGGCCAGTTCCGCGATCACGCCCAGTTCATACGCGCCGTCCAGCAGGCCGTTCGGGCCCGGCATGTCGGGTTTGCCATCCGGGGGCACATCGGTGTCCACGAAAGGTCCGTTCAGGTCGGCGGTCTCGCACAGGATCATCGAAATGAGCGCGGCGTCATCGCCCAGCAGGTCCAACAACGGGGCAAACATGTCCAGTTGGGTGGTGGCGTAGATGCCGTCCATGATATAGCAGAAATCGAGCAACCCTTCCGGATAGGCCGGGCTGATGCGCG
>CAYXPO010000649.1:0-3229 GCA_964466925.1 uncultured Nitrospirales bacterium | reverse complement strand
ATTTTGAAAACCCGTTCTTCTGCCCCGGAAAGCGATGTGCCCCTGCCTGCCGTACCATGGCTTCATCTGTTACGCTACAAACAGACCTGGGGCATTATCCTGGGCCGATTCCTCCTCGATCCCTACTGGTTCCTGGTGGCGGAATGGTACGGCCTTTATCTCGCCAGCAAGGGATTCACCCTCGAACAAAGCGTGCTCGGGTTCTGGGCGCCCTTCCTGGGCGCGGACCTCGGCAACTTCTTCGGCGGAGGACTGTCCAGCTATCTCATCGCACGCGGCTGGCCCGTGGGACGGGCACGGCGCACAGTCCTGCTCATTTTCGGCCCCAGCATGCTCCTGCTCATTCCCGCCGCGTTCAATTCCAACTACTGGATTCTTCTGGGTCTCTTCGCCTGCGCCAGCTTTGCGTATGCCGCATGTTCCACCATGTTCCTCACCCTCCCCACCGACGTCTTCCACACCCGCGCCGTTGGCGCCGTGATGGGCATGGGCGGCACCGGCGCCGGTATCGGCGTGCTCATCTCCACCTATCTCATTGGCGTAATTACCACACAGGCCTCCTTCCAGCCGGTTATCATCGCCGCCTCCATTATCCCCTGCATCGCGACACTCATCTTTGTTTTGCTTGTCCGCGCAAACAAGAAACCCGATCCCCGCCAGGTTCTGCTCGATTTTTAAGATTCTTTACCACGAAATACTCGAAACGCACGAAAAAGGAATTCGTTTGTTCGTCTTGTCATGTAATATACCCAGGTTTCCGATTCACAACCAAAGAATGGAACGCTGATGGTGCGGATTGGACGGATTTAGACGGATAAAAAACAAGAAGAACAGAGTTCGCTACCGATGGCGATGACATTCAGGTTCAATGACTTATGTAAGTGGCGGGATAAATTTCTTTGAAAAAATGATGGGCGATGGCGGATAGTAGTAAAAATTACTCAGAAATTCTATTGCCTTTTCGTTAAGAATCCCAGACCAAACACCAATATTCAAATAGCTATACCTCCCTGAAAAGCTTCTTCTTTTCGTTCATTTCGTGTCTTTCGTGGTAACAAAATCGAATTGAATGGGAAGTAGATTACCTCGTGGCGGGGCACGTATACTTTCCGCCTGAATACAGAAGGAGTCTTAGCGTGCAAGCGAAACGGCCCATTCGTCATCTGCGGTGGTGGATTTGCGGACTGCTCTTTTTTGTCACCCTGATCAACTACATAGACCGGCAAACGCTCGGCTCCTTATCCGTCATCCTGAAAAACGAATATGGCTGGAGCAAGACTGATTATTCCTATATCGTCAACGCCTTCCAGGTTGCCTATACCGTCATGCAGATGGTGGCGGGACGACTTCTTGATGTCGTCGGAACCCGGACCGGCATGCTCGCCAGCGTTGTTTTTTATTCCGTGGTGGGCGCCTCCACGGCGTTCGCCACGGGCTTGGCCAGTTTCTGCGGATTCCGCTTTCTCCTGGGGGCGGGCGAAGCGGCGAATAATCCCGGCGGGGCGAAAACCATCTCCGAATGGTTTCCCGCCAAAGAGCGCGCCCTCGCCATTGCCCTCTTTAACAGCGGCTGCGCCATCGGCGGCGCCATCGCCCCCACCATCGCGCTCGCCATCTACATGTACTTCGGAAGTTGGCGGCCCGCCTTCCTCATAACCGGTTCATTGGGATTTGTCTGGATACTGCTCTGGATTCGGTATTATCAAAACCCCGATTCGCACCCACGGATTTCAGCCGAAGAGTTGGACTATATCCGCCAGGGCCGTTCCTCTTCCGCAGCCCCCGGCGAACAAGGCCCGGTCGTCACATGGCGAAAAGTACTGCGTTACAAACAAACCTGGGGGCTTGTCTTGGGCCGCTTTCTCCTGGACCCCTTCTGGTTCTTTGTCGCGAACTGGTACGCCATTTTCCTGGATTCGCGCGGGTTCAATCTAAAGCAGAGCATGCTGGGAATGGCGGTTCCCATGATTTGCGCACCCTTGGGGAATCTCATCGCAGGAGCCCTGTCGAGTTATTGGGTGCATCGCGGATGGGCGCCAGGCCGTTCCCGCCGAACCGTGCTCATGATCTTCGGCCCCAGCATGGCCATTCTGCTGCTTGCCCTTTACAGCAACAGCTATCCCGTTCTCCTGTTGATTTTCGCCGTGGCCACCATGTCCTACAATTGCTGCGGCACCATGTTCCTCACCCTGCCCACCGATGTCTTCCATACCCGCGCGGTCGGCACCGTGATGGGGCTCGCCGGAACCAGCGCCGGTGTCAGCACCTTCCTCACCACTTTCCTGATTGGCTGGGTGGCGGACCATTACTCCTTCGGCCCCATTATCATTGCCGCCTCCCTCATTCCCGCGATTGCGACCCTCGTTTTCGTCACCCTGGTGCGCACGGGTAAAAAAGAAGACCCGGAAGGAATCCTGCTGAAATTCTAAAAAAATTCCCTCTACTTCGATTCCGCCTTGGCCTTGCGCCGCTGGAGTTGTTTCCACACCCACCACGAACCGCCAATCACAAGAATCACCACCACCACCTTGTCAATCTGACTCGAGTACTCGTGAATAATGCCCCAATGTTCTTTCAGCCAAATCCCCGCGAAGAGCAGGATGGTGTTCCAGATCGTTCCCCCGATCAGGGTGTAAATACTGAACTTGAGGATATTCATGTTGCCCACGCCCGCTGGAATGGAAATCAAATGCCGCACCACCGGAATGAACCGGCAGATAAAGATCGTAATTTCCCCGCGTTTCTCGAACCACCGCACCGTGAAATCAAGATGTTCCCGGTCCAACAATAAATATTTGCCAAATCGAATCACGATGGGATATCCGCCCCATTTCCCCATATAGTAGCTGATAAGCGACCCGATAATGGTCCCCAGCGAAGAGGCCACAATGCCGCCCCAAATCGTAAACGATCCCTTCACGATGAGGAATCCCGCGAACGGCATGACGATCTCCGAGGGCACCGGCGCCACCATGCTCTCCAGCGCCATCATCAACACCAGCCCGGGATACCCCAGCACTTCCATGACATGCTCAATCCATAATGCAATCTGTTCAATCATTTCTTACTGCTTTCCCGTGTTTTCCAATGCTTGTATTAATCAGAATACAATTTTTGAAGCAAGTGCGTTCCCCAGTACAACTTGGGAACGCGCCCCGATTCATTAAAACCATTCCGGCTTGAAGTTCAAGGCGGTATATTCATTTGATTGCAGGACTTTGGCGGTGGT
>CAYXPO010000648.1:0-3230 GCA_964466925.1 uncultured Nitrospirales bacterium | reverse complement strand
CCGGCGTTTCATATTCGATGGTGATTTTATTGAGCAGGGCGGAAAGATGCTCGTGAGGCTCCCAAGGAGTGTCGAAGACGATGTCCACACGTTTCACCGCGGAGGCAAGGGCATTGCGGTCCATAACCCATTCGTTGCCCATCAGAAAGGCGCCCCAATATTCATGGGCGTCGTTGGGAAAGGTGATTTTAAAGGTGGGGACATTTTCCGGGATTTCACCGGAGTAAAGGCCGGTGTTGGCCGCGAAAGCGAACATTATCATCATCAATGTCGTCATCATGGTCCTGGATTCCACTGGGGATAAAGTATAGAAGTTCCGCGCACAGTTGACAAGCTGCAGGCGGATAGATGATCCTACACTTCGGCGGGGATGTCAACCTCCAGTGAAAACAGTCAACAACGTCGGCAGAGGTGGAATGGTAATAACAGCATTTCTTTGCGTTGTGTTCGGCGGGCTTATGGTTCTTGTCATGAAGCTGGTGTCGCTGCTTCGGCGTCCGGAGAAACCGGCGCACACCCCGCCGGCCGCGCTGAACACTGTCCAGATGGAGTGCACGGTCTGCCATCGGGAATTGGTGTTCAACCCTGCGGAACTATCGCGGTTGACGCCCGTGGAAGCCGCCCTGTGCGTGCGGAGCAAACCCGGCATAACGGGCCGAAAGCTGGCGGAGTACGTGTGCCCGTATTGTGAAGCGGCGCATTGTTTCGGGGTGGACGTGTCGCCGCCGGAATGGCTGGGAGTGAATTTTTACCAGCCGCAGGGCGTGTTGGGACACTGCTACGAATGCAAACAACCGTTGCGCAATCCGGTGTGGCCGCCGGGCACGTATGATCACCGGATTAAAGAAGTCCCGGAACTGGCGCCGGAGCACGGATTGGTCTGTTCGCGGTGCGGCGCGGTGTGTTGCGTGCGTTGTTGCCGGCAGTACACGGTGTGCCGCGCGGAAAAGACGGCGGAAGAGTACTTGTGTCCCCGGTGCGGGCGCGGCCCCATCGCCACGTTTTATCATCCCTAGCATGCGGGAGGTTGCAACTTTTCAATGGCCTGGAGTATGAATAGTGACATGAACCGGTGGACAGCACATGCAATCTTGGCGGCCGTGTTGTGCCTGGGGGGTATTGCGTCCGGGTGCAGTCACGGTCCCAAGCCCTCACACCGCGCCAAACCGGAAGTGAAGTTTCCGCGCGTAACCCTGGAGCAGGAATACAGCACCTTGGAGCAGCGGGTGCGGCGGGCGGGGGAGCAGTGCGGCGGGGGATTGGTGACGATGAATGGGCTCGCGGAACAGCGTTTATTGGCGCCGATCAAGGTGAAGCGGCAGCGGTATGAGCGGTTCGTGGGGGAATTGGCGCTTCAAACGCACTGCCAGTACGCCCAAACGCCCTATTATTTCTTTCTCTATCCTTCCGGATATGAAATGTTGTTGGGCCTGTCGCTCGAGGGCCGGTTATCTCCCAAATATGACGCCATGACCGCCTCCGCGTCGTTCGGCAACAACACGGCTTTGTATAACGTGTTCACGACCCTGGGCCGTGGTTTGGGCATCACCATCGTGGCGGACAATCAACTGGCCGAAAGCCTGTGCGGGGAGTTTACATTGCAGGAGTCTCCGTTGCGGGTGGTGCTGGAGGCGATTCTGCAGTCCGCACGGATTGCGCCGAACGTGCTCAAGGTGGAAAGCACGGACGAGTATATTTTTTTACACACGGTATACAATCAGAGCCCCGCAACGGCATTGTTGAACAAAGAAGGACTCACTGAGGCGCAACGGGCGCTGTTGGAAAAACCGGTAAACGTGATGTTGCCGGAAGCGCCGGATGTGAAGGCGGGGGTTGAATTTCATCACCGTGCCACCCCCCTGGAAAGGGTGTTGCGTCCGTTATCAAGTCAAATCGGGATTCCCGTGATGGCGGAGGCCATCATGCGGAATCTGCCCGTGAATCCATGCTCGATGAACAACCTCCGCTTGGGTACCATGTTGGATTTGTTGATTCGTCAGTGGCCGGTTTCCGACTACGGGTATGAACTGCGGGGCGAAACGATTTTTCTGCGGCGCGCTGTCATTCCCCAGGAAACGCCGCCCGCGCCGAAACCGGTAGCATCGTCTCCCCCACCCTCCCCCGCGCCAGTTTCCGCGCCGCAACCTGCCACAGCCCCCGCGCCAACACCCAAAACGCCCGAATCCCCACCGGCCGTAAAACCCGCTGCGCCAACCCCTAAGCCCGCTCCGGCACCAAAAGCAGCCGAGCCTGAATCAGCGTCTAAAGCACCAAAACCTGCCCCCGCACCATCCCCGGCTCCCGAAGCTACGCCAACTCCGGCACCAAAACCTGCACCCACACCGGCTCCTGCCTCAGAACCGGCCCCCGCACCAGCGCCTGCACCCGTTCCTGCCCCAGAACAAGCACCGGCTCCTGCTCCTGCTCCTGCTCCTGCTCCTGCTCCTACACCTGCACCTACACCTGAACCAGCCCCTGCTCCTGCTCCTGCGCCAGAACCAGCCCCTGCTCCTGCTCCTGCTCCTGCACCTGCACCTGAACCAGCCCCTGCTCCTGCGCCTGTGCCTGAACCAGCCCCCGTTCCCACACCAACACCAACGCCGGAATCCACTCCAGCCTCTCCCGCCCCTTGATAGACAAAGCGGCTTGGCACAAGTGGTATATCCAGCACCTCATTGCCTATACTTTGTGAAAATAGCATGCAAGCAATAAGGAGCATGAATATGGACGAGCATAAACAGGAGGCAGCGTTGCTTTTTGGGAATCCGGTTTCGGCGAAAACGCAAAAGAAGGCGGCGTCCATGCGGCGGCGTTTTGAAAAAAAATACGACTACGATGATTCCCGCGCCTATCCGTTGTTCGCAAAAGAGAATCCGATTCTCGGTCCAATTCTGGGGGTGAAAGACGTGGTGTCGGGCACGGAGGGCGAGAAACTCGACCATGAGAAGGGCATCATCATCGGAACCATCCGCATGGGGTATGGGCATTACCGCATTTCCATGGCGGTGGCTTCGGCGGCGCACGCGCTGGGCTATACCCCGTATTGGTTTGATTTGCTGGGTTTCGATACGGCGGGCGCGCGGATGATCCGGGACTTGGACAAGTGGTACTCGCTGGGTTCGCGGATTTCGCAAAAATCCAAGTTGTTCAATACATTTTTCTGGGACCCGCTCATGGGGAAATGGTATAAGCGCATCGAGAAGAATTATCCCGTCATGCACGCCGCGCAT
>CAYXPO010000647.1:0-3231 GCA_964466925.1 uncultured Nitrospirales bacterium | reverse complement strand
ATGAATGTATTTCGTGCTATGCTTGCACCATAGCGAGAAGGAGACTCTCCATGGGACAATTGTTGAAACCGGATGATTTCGTGGTGGGGCTGGATATTGGCGGCACCAAGATCATGGCCACCGTGTTGAATCATAAATTCAAGGTGATGGGACGCTCCCGCAAGCGGAGCAAGTCCAAAAAGAATGTGGCGGAAAAAGCGGAAGACCGCATCATCCGTATTGTCGAGGAAGCCCTCCGCGAGGCGGGCAATCCCGTGCTCAAGGGCATTGGCGCGGGTTCGCCCGGCCCCCTGGACCCGAATACGGGGGTCATCATAGACACGCCGAACCTCGGCTGGAAGACTTTCCCCCTGGCGGATATCCTCAAGGAGCATTTTGGGGTGCCGGTGGTGGTGGACAATGACGTGAACGTGGGCACCTACGGCGAATGGTGCTTTGGCGAAGTCAGCCACTGCGAGGACGTGGTGGGCATATTTCCGGGCACCGGGATTGGCGGCGGCATCATCATCAACCGGAAACTGCTGCATGGCTTTTCCGGGGCCGCCGGGGAAGTGGGCCACATGACCCTAGAGGTGGATGGCCCCTATTGCGGCTGCGGGAAGCGCGGATGCCTCGAAGCCTTGGCCTCCCGTATCGCCATTGCCAAAGAAGTGGCGGCGCTGGCGGCGCGGGGCGACGCCCCCCATATTCTGGAACACTGCGGTACGGATTTGGCCAATATGCGCAGCGGCGCCATTGCCGAAGCCATCCAGGCTGGTGAAAAAATGGTGGAGGGCGTCGTTCGAAAGGCGGCCTATTACACCGGAATCGCCGTGGCCAACATGATTAACATCCTCAGCCCGGAAGCCGTCGTGCTCGGCGGCGGGCTGGTGGAGGCCATGACCGATATCTACCTGGAAGAGGTGAACCGCGCGGTGAAAGAGCACGCCATGCGGTTTCTGCGCAAAGGCGTCAAAATCGTCCCCGCCAAGCTGGGTGACGACGCGGTCGCCCTCGGCGCCGGCCACATGATCGCGGAAAAATTGAGCCGCTCAAAATAATCGTATAAAGTGGATGGCATGATCCAAATTACCGAAAACATCCTGAATGAAATAGTTCAATGCCTTGTGAGAACGGTGGATCCCGAAGAGGTGATCCTTTTTGGTTCTCGCGCCTGCGGGAAGGACTATTCCGATTCCGATTTGGACCTGGTGGTGATTCAGCGTGAGCCCTTTGGGCCGAATCATAGCCGCCGCAAAGAATTGCTTAACATCCGCCGCGCCCTTTCTTCGTTTAGGATTCCCAAGGACATATTGCTGTTCAGTGTGGATGAAGCGATGAATTACCGGCAATCCCGGCATCACATACTCGCGCATGCCACACGGGAAGGAAGGCGGTTGTATGCCCGATCATAAAACAGCCGCTCTTTTCTTGAGCATGGCGGATAAGGATTTAGATGCCTTGGTCCGGATGGTGCAACATGGCGGTTTCGCGGAAGAGGTTTTTGGTTTACATGCGCAACAAGCGGTTGAAAAGTTGCTAAAAGCATGGCTTTGTCATACGACTGTTGAAAGAGTGCCGCATATTCATGATCTTGATGAACTTGCAGCCCTTCTTATTGAGCAAGGGGAGACTATTCCAGAAGATATTTTGCCGCTGCTTGAATTAAGTGATTTTGCTGTACAATTCCGGTATGAACCCTACCCGTCGTTTGATGAGCCTGTAGATCGGGAGAACATACTCTCTCTCCTTCAACAACTTGTAGTATTCGTGCGGGGGAGATGTTGTTCATAATCGCATTCATCGCGGCTAAACCAGAAAACTATGGAAAGGACACACGGATGTCAACCCAGGAGAATTTGATCGCGGCGTTTGCGGGCGAAAGCCAGGCGAACCGGAAATATTTGGCGTTTGCGAAGAAGGCGGAGGCGGATGGTTTTCCGCAGATTGCCCGGTTGTTCCGGGCGGCGGCGGCCGCGGAGACCGTGCATGCCCATGCCCATTTGCGGGTGCTCGACGGCATAAAAAGCACGGAGGAAAACCTGCAGGCGGCGATTTCCGGGGAAGCGCATGAAAGCGATGTCATGTATCCGGCATTTATCGTGCAGGCGGAGCAAGAAGGCAACAGACGCGCGCTTATAAGCTTCAAAAACGCGCTGGAAGTCGAAAAACAGCATCACGGGCTGTATTCGGACGCGCTCAACACCCTGAAAAACGGCCAGGATATGGACGCCGCGCCCATGTACGTCTGCGAAGTGTGCGGATGCACGCTGACGGGAGAAGCGCCGGACCGGTGCCCGGTCTGCAATGCGGCGCGGGAACGCTTTTTTGAAGTTCAGTGATCTTTGAATGGAACCGCTGTTTGAACTTGATATTTCCGGCGGTTTGATGGATAATACCCTTCCCAACGGAGAAGCTGCCCCCGTCAATGTCAGGGAGCGGGGCCTCGGGCGGATGAACGGCGCGCTAAAGCGCCTATTGGTACCACGGGAGTTTTATTGCGCCTGGGAGCGCCTTTGGAGAGGTTCAAGCCATGTCCTTCAGCGTAGTTCCAAGTAAAGTGTTTTTTGTATCGGGTCTGGGAATTCACCGTCACAAGCTGGCGTCCTTCGAGGCGGCCCTGCGGTCGGCGGGGATCGCCCAGTTCAATTTGGTCTATGTCTCCAGCATACTGCCGCCCCGCTGCGTGGTGGTGCCGCAGGAAGAAGGCCTGCAAAGCTTAAGTCCCGGCCAGATCGTGTATTGCGTCATGGCGCGCAGCGAAACCGACGAGCCCAGCCGATTGATTACCGCGGCCGTCGGCGTGGCCGTGCCCAATGAAAGCAACCGCTATGGATACATTTCCGAGCATCACGGCTATGGGTTGACCGCCGACCAGGCGGGGGAACTGGCCGAAGACCTCGCCGCCACCATGCTCGCCACCACCCTGGGCATCGAATTTGATCCCGACGTGGCCTGGGACGAACGCAAGCAGATTTACGAAGCCAGCGGCCAGATCATCAAGACGACCGCCCACGCCGTGGCCGCCGAAGGCGATCCCAAAGGCTGGTGGTCCACGGCCATTTCCGCGGCGGTCTTTGTTCCCTGAGCGTCATCCCATGCGATTCGGCGACTTTCCCGAGAACTTTTGTGCTTATGAGTCTTCCCGTGTCGTTTTGCTGCCCATCCCGTTTGACAAGACGAGTTCCTGGATTAAAGGCGCGGATAAAGGGCCGGAGGCCATTTTGAAGGCCTCCCCCGCCTTGGAATGGT
>CAYXPO010000646.1:0-3239 GCA_964466925.1 uncultured Nitrospirales bacterium | reverse complement strand
TACCCGGACGGCCAGCGGGTTGAGACCGTGCGTCTCGATCCCGGCTGAATACGCCTTTATCACGCCGGGCTTGAGGTGTTTCGCCCAGCCCTCCGCCATCTGGCTGCGGCAGGAGTTGCCGGTACACAGGAAAAGAATGCGAATGGGCGATTCCATGCCGGCATCAATCTCGGCTTTTGCATGCATTGCGCTACTCCGTTCTGTCTCAGGGTGCTGTGTAAATCATCCAAAGTCCACCCAGGATCACCAGCACCCCGCAGGTTTTTTTCACCATGGCGGTGCCGCGGGAGTTCTCATTCCAGTTCAAAAACCGTTGCACAAGTTCCGTCGAGGTGCCTGCGGCAACAATTACGGAACAATGCCCAACCCCGTATGCCAGAAGTAATGCCGCGCCATACAGCGGGTTGGCGGCGGATAACTTGAATGTGACGCCCAGCATAGGGGCCATGTAGGCGAAGGTGCAGGGGCCCAGCGCGACGCCGAACACCAGGCCAAGAACAAACGCCGCGAGCAATCCTTTGCGTTTCATGCCCACCTGGCCGGGTCCGGACCACGGCATGGGGATGACATCCAGCAGGTGCAGGCCAACCAGGAAAAAGATAATAGCCACGAAGTAGTTGCCATATCGTCCCACGTCGCCCATCATGCGCCCCGCCGCCGCCGTCACCGCCCCGATCAAGCCGATAGTGATTAGAATGCCCAACGCGAACAATAGTGAGATAACAAACGCCCGCCGTGTGCTTATCCGGCCCTGATCATCAATAAACCCCACAATCAAGGGTATGCTGGCCAAGTGGCAGGGACTCAGCACGATGCTGAGCACGCCCCAGAGTATCGCGGCGGACACGGCTATCGCTGGTGAGCCTTCCACCGCATGGGTCAAGGAACTGAACAGGCCCTGCATGGATCACTTAACTCCTATCTCCGCCAACCGTTTTTCACACTCCACCTGTGGGAAAAAACCGGTATGCCGGTAGACTTCTTTCCCGCCCGCGTCAAAGAAAACTTGAACCGGGATGGACTGCACCCCATAGCGTTTCGCCAGGAATTGGTCCTCCATGACATGGACAAAAATCACATTCGCCTTGCCCTCGTATTTTTTCTTCATGTCCTCCAGGATAGGCGCCATCATATCGCAGGGACGGCAACCGGTCGAGCCAAAATCCACCAGCGAAGGTTTTCCGCTGACACGGGCCTTGTCCACCGGATTGTCCTTAACATTTTCGGTTTGGGCTTTGGTCCACGCCGCCGACAGTACAATCGGCGTCCGTTTCCCCGCCGTACGGATATGCTCCCGGAACAAGTCCTGTTGCTTCTCGTTGATAACATAGTTTTTCAGATCGTCTTTTATCTGCTCCAACGCCGCCCCGCCACAGGCCTCCTTGTTCTTTTCGTAAAAGGCCGCCACCTCTTCATCGCTTGCCTGAACCGATGAAACGAGTCCCCGGGCGTACTCGCCGAGGAGGTCTTTTTCCGAAAGGGCGGCGATGTCTTTTTTGGCTTCCATGGCCTGTTGTTTGGCGGCCTCCAGCAGCAACCGTTTGGACACCATCTGCTCCAAGACGAAAAAGGCGTTCTTTTTGTTTGTTTCCCTTGTTTTTTCGGGGGATTGTGCAATTTCGGCCTCCAGCGCCTCGGTGGTGAACTCCAAGGATCCGGCCCGGACCAATGTGTTTGCAGGGAGTTCCCCCACTGTGGCAAAGCAGAATGCGCCGGAGGTCAATCCCGGATACAGGGTGTCAATGGCGAAGGCGGTGTCTACTTCCACACAGAAGCCGTTTGTGGCCAGGAGGCCCGTCATCAAGGCAACAATGGTTGGCAATACTGGGTTTTGCATGAAATTTCCTTTTAGGGTTGCGTGGATGCGAGGTCCACGCCGAGTTCCTTCCATTTGGCCAGAATGTCTTCCCGCGCGAAGAATCCTTCATGCCGGAAGCGTTCTTTCCCGGAGGCATCGAAAAAAATCTGGGTCGGAATCAAGTTGATCCTATACTGCTTGGCCTCCTCCGGCTTTTCCCACACGTCAATGAACACCACCTCAAGTTTTCCGGCATAGGTCTTCTTCATCTCTTCGAGAATGGGGGCCATCATCTTGCAGGGAATACACTTCGTCGCCCCCAAATCCACCAGCTTCGGCAAGCCCGCCGGGGAGGATGCCGCGGGAGCGGGGGAGGGGGCCGTGGCCGTTTCCGGCGCCGGCGCCGGATCTCCCTTTCGGTTTTTTGCGTACAACACCCCGCAGACCGCCGCCGCCAGCACGATTACAATAATCATTCTCTTCATGATAGTTTCCTTTGTCACATGCCGGAGGAAGCTTCCGAAAATGAGCGCACTTCATCCTGCACATATTTCTTGAAGGCGGAATCGTCCTCCAGCAAGTCCCATACTTTGTCCAGATTTGCCCAACGCACTTCTTTTCCGCCGCGCACTTCCGAAACCACCACCGACTGCGTTTTAAGCGCGTAGTCTTTTTCAAAATGCCTGTTTTCCGCATCATCCAGGTTTAGCGCGCGCCACCGCATCCGGCCCGCGGCCAAGTCGCCGCCAAATGTTTCTTCGACCGCCTGTTTTGCAAGCGATTCCATCTTGATGCAGGAAGGACACCGCACCGTCCGGTGAAAATAGAACACCTGGATGAATGGCGTGGCGCCCGCTTCCATGGACTGTGCGGGTTCGGAAGCTTTTGTGCATCCCGCCGCGAGACCCAAAAGGAGGAAGACGACGCCAAGCCTCACGGCCAGGGCGCTCCGTTGAAACGCCGCCTTTGTCATACCATTGCTTTTGCGGCGTTCAGCGCCGCCGCGAGGTTTTCCTCGTTTACCGGGGATTGCCCTTTTTTAAGTCCCGCTTCCTGCAAACATACATGCGCGAATGTGCCGATGCCGGCCTGTTCCAGGGTGGCCCGGGCACAATTTACGGGGCATCCGTCAATCGCCAGAATTTTCTCCGCCGCCTTCACATTGACCAGAATGTTGTCCACCTTGCCGCCCACACCCGCCAGGCAATACATTTTTCCCGCGCCGTCGCGCGTCAACCGCCGGGCCGTGCGATCGGCCAGTTCACCCACGTCCGCCGCGCCGGAACACGAAAAGATTAATGTGGGGGCGCCGCCGCATGTGCAATTTTTTTCCGCTGAAGTACTCATGACAAGTCTCCTTATGTTGGTTAGTCGCTCAACAGTTTCTTCTTGAGAGTACCGTAAACGCTCACAGTTTATCATAGAGAGGGTATCATGCGGC